>JANNPM010000479.1:0-2398 GCA_031400145.1 Chryseolinea sp.
ATATTTTGTTATATTTGCATCATTATGTCAGATGCACGTAAACTTGATCCTGTCCGAATACTACTTACAGCCCGCTTCCTAAGTTCGGTAAGTGTTTTATGATCGAGTTTACGTGCATCTGACATAATGATGCAAATATAATAAAATATATTTATGTAAATACTATTATGAGACGGTTAATACCTTCCGTGTAGTGTAGGGCTTTTGTTTCTTTGGCAACATCGCCCAGGTAAAGTATGCCTCTTATACAGTTTCTGTTCGTAAGCCCGAGGGTTTGCTTTAAGCTTCCTTCAGATTCGCGGTCGCCCGCGACACCCTTGCTCTCAGCTAATGATACGCACTACAGCGCTCATTCGGGACTTTCACCCTATAGCCAGTAAACATGCCTGACGCAACAAACAAATGCCGGACGCTCCTTACGTCCGGCATTCACACATCACTCGCGCCATTTGCTAAAAACCAAAAGCAGCAAACTAAAAATAGACGTACTTCAGATTAAAAATTGGCATACCGGCACCGGCAAAAAATGTCTACTACCAACAACCACTACGAATGGAGTAAATAACCAGTCGTGCCGTTAATGCCATGTCTTTATTGCCCTATCGCATCAGTCAACATTGTCATGAAGAAACTTGTTATTACCCAGCAGATTGTTGTCATCATTAAGATTATATTTTGAAATGAAGGACTCCGCAGAATGCTGAACGTCCTGCATCTTTACTCCTCTACGCAGATAGGCAGGCAATGACCACTTTTCATTGAACTCCTCCTTGGTCATTTCATGCTTGCGGGACTGCTTCATTTTTTCCTGGCGTTCCCGGGCCTGCTCCTGTAAGCGCTCCTTCGTGGATCGCAGTGCCATCAGACCTTCCTCGTTGATAACCTGATCACCATACCGTTCCGTGGCCTGATCATAATCGTCTTCCTTAAAAAGTCCCTCTTCGCCGTCCTCTGCCTCAGGTTTAACGGGCTGAACAGGCTCTGCAGTATTAAAGGGACCAGTAAAAATCATTTCACGCTGCGCCGGCTTTTCTTCCGCTGGCGGTGCCGGCGGGGGAGTTGGTGTTGGCGTTGAATTAGTGATTGTGGGCTCCGGCTTTTTCCTTACGTCGAGATCATTCTTTTCGTTAACCGAGTTATCGGTCTGGAACAACCAGCCTTGTGAACGCTCGAGATCAAGAATCTTTTTTTCATCCTTTGCCGGGGACATCACAGCTGAATCACTTTGAAAGCCCGTGGCAATTACTGTGACGCGTATTCTGTCACCAAGATCCGGATCAACGCCGTGACCAAAGATCATTTCTGCTTCTTCTCCAGCCTGACCTTGTATATATTCTGTGATCTCCGTTAGCTCATCCATCTGAAGTTCTGCATCAACACCGGATATGATTGACAATAGAATGCGTTTGGCCCCCATGATATCGCGATTATCCAGCAACGGAGAGGCTAGCGCACCTTCTGCCGACTTCAGAGCACGGTTATCACCGCGAGTCTCTGCGGATCCCATCACAGCAGCGCCGGCGTTCAGCATTACCGTACGAACATCCTGAAAGTCAACGTTCACGTAACCGGCAAGCGTAATGATCTCCGCTATACTCTTTGCAGCTGTTGTCAAGATATTATCAGCCTGGGCAAAAGCCTGTCCGATGGAGAGGTTGCCAAATATTTCGCGAAGCTTATCATTGAGTATTACCAGTACGGTATCGCAGTTCGCGCGCAATGAATCAAGGCCAAGGCTGGCTTGTGTCATCTTCTTCTTTCCTTCGAATGAAAATGGCGCCGTGACGATACCCACCGTAAGAATGTCCATATCACGCGCGATTTTGGCTATGACAGGAGCGGCACCCGTACCCGTTCCGCCGCCCATCCCGGCGGTTACGAAAAGCATTTTAGTATCCTGCAGCATCTCACGGATCTGCTCTTTGCTTTCAAGCGCAGCGTTCCTGCCCACTTCCGGATTTGCTCCGCATCCCAATCCTTCGGTAAGGTTGGCACCGATCTGAAGCTTGTTCGGAACCGGGCTGGTGTTCAACGCCTGGTTGTCGGTGTTACACACAATGAACTCGACATCTTTAATGCCTTGCTTGTACATGTGGTTAACGGCATTACTGCCTCCCCCGCCGACGCCGATCACCTTGATGATCGACCGCCCGTTGCCGGACTTAGGGATCTCAAATTTGTACGATCCTGATTCAAACATATTTCAAGTTTTTAGTGGTTGTTGAATTAATCAATACTCATTCTTTCCATCCAGGTCGTCAATCAACAGGCCCTTCGTCTTATTAAGGATCTCATTGAAGAAGTTCCGGGATGTAACAGGTGCGCGTTTTACCTTCGTGGCCTTCACCACTTCCCTCGCCTCCTTGTAGCGGTCCTCTCTTTCATCAAGAGAGCGGAA
>JANNPM010000502.1:0-9530 GCA_031400145.1 Chryseolinea sp.
CTCGATCCGCAGGCGAAAGATGAATTGATGATGTCGATCGTCAGGTATATTTCAAAGCCACCTGAAAATGTGCCTGCCCAAGAGAGGTTTGATAGTGAATACGATGGATACTACAGGGAGCGTGCAAGTGCATGCCGGCTGGAGCGCTACTACAAACGTGGTGATGATCAGTATTTCCTTGTGTCGCAACCGGCACCAAGCCTCACAGAGAAGAGACATGCAACGGGAGGTAAGCTGGTTATGAATAATGGAGAATTAACGGAATATGAGGAAGTTTTCAGAACATGGAAAATGGTTCCGGATACGTTAAAGAAACGCAGCTATCTACTTTTTGATAGAATGGTCAAAGGTGAATCGCTGGAAAGATATTTGACAAAGAATTCAATGCCTGTTGAATTCATCGAATTTCCCGACGACCATACTTATTTTGACAAGAAGGAGCGGCGGTGGAAAACGAATAATCTGTGACTTTCGGCTGTTTACCTTAAAACTCCCGGGAGCTTGCAAACAAATAATTCCATATTTGGTAGCCGAGTCTCTGACAATAAGAAGCTCCTGGATCGGTAAAAACACACTTGCAGGAAAAAGTAGGCGCACTGATACCGGAAGAAGATCGTATCGAGATCACCACGCTATCAGAGAACGCTTTTTACTACTTCGGGAAACGACAACTGCAAAACAAGCGGATATTGATTGAAGACCTAAACGGAGCCGAAGATATATTGTATCCCTTGCTCACATTGCAAAATAAGAGGCGCATCAGTAAAACCGTTGTACACAAGAACACGAAAGGCGAAACCCGCACGGTGCATTTGAAAGTTGAAGGTCCGGTAAGTGTGTCCGGTTGTACCACAAAGGAAAGTTTATACGAAGACAACGCAAACCGCTCGTTCATGATCTACATCAACGAAAGCAAGGACCACACGGGAAGACATTGCAGAAGCCAACAAACTGCTAAAAGAAATACTGCTGCGCAAATTCGATCAGCTCACCGGAGCCTGCATAGGGAGCTATCACATCGTTGTAGCGAATGGAAAGAAAGCCAGAGGCTACGAATACGAGATCGTGAGCTATTAAGAATACACAAGCTAAAGCGGGGCATCGAAACCGTGCTGGATGAAATCCTGGATAAGCTCAAGGGCCTGCCCGCCGCAGCTTCGGCGAAGGAGTGGTTAAATGGTTCACCCTTGGTTCAAAAGAAAAAGAACCACTGAAGAAGAAGAAGAAAGCCAGCAAGTTAGCGGAGTAGTTCACACCGTAACGGAAACATCAACCGAGCAAAAAATTACTGCTATAAAACAGTTACAGCTTAGTAACGCATGCTATCCAGTGTATTAAATAGCGAACGTGCTGTACTGGTTAATATCCATATTATTACATTATTTACACGCATGCGGGAAATGTTACTAACGCACAAGGATGTGTTGCTGAAGTTAGAACAGTTGGAAAGAAAGGTTCTAGATCAGGATGATGATATTAAGCTGATCTTCGATTACCTGAAGGAATTTCTGAATCCAAAGGCGGAACCCATGCGCCTCGTTGAAGGAAAGTGGACACGCACTGCAACACCGGGATCGTGATCAGGAGAAACAGTTATCAAACATTTTGCTTTTCGTCCTGTTATCTGTGTAGTATGCAATGCGAATGAAAACAATTCTTGTTACAGGCGGGTCAGGACTGATCGGGAGCGAATTGACAAAAAGGCTTCAGCAACGCGGGTATGAGGTACGGCACCTGGCCAGAGAAAAAAAGGTAGGGGATGTTCAGGTTTTTACATGGAATGTCGAACGCCAGAAAATGGAACCCGGAGCATTAAACGGCGTTGATGCGATCGTCCATCTTGCGGGCGCAGGTATTGCAGATAAGCGATGGACCGAAGCGAGAAAAAAGGAAATACTTGAAAGCAGGACGAAGTCAACACTGCTGCTGTGCAACGAATTGAAAAGGGAGCCTCATAATGTGCAGTCTTTTATCTGCGCATCCGCGATCGGTTATTATGGACTTGCATGCAAGGATGAAGTTTACCGGGAAGAGAGCGCTGCCGGGACTGATTTTCTCGCCGATGTAACAAAGCGATGGGAACATGTTACCAAAGCTATTAACGACCTGGCTATTCGCGTGGTGAATATTCGGACGGGCGTAGTACTCACTGAAAAGGGAGGGGCGCTGGAAGCGATGGCGCGTCCGGTGAAGTTTTATGTAGGGGCACCGTTGGGTTCAGGCAAACAATACATCAGCTGGATACATATTGAAGATCATTGCAACATTATCATCAAGGCACTTGAGGATGTCCGGTGGGAGGGGACGTACAACAGTGTCGCCCCCAATCCGGTAACAAATACAGCCTTTACAAAGGCAATAGCGAAGGTGCTTGATAAACCGCTCATACTTCCGAATATTCCATCAATCGTTCTTAAGGGATTGCTTGGTGAGATGTCGAGTGTGGTGTTGTATGGTTGCAAGGTGTCTGGTGATAAGGTGATGGCGGCTGGATACAACTTTAAATTCTTGAATGCGGAGGCTGCGCTAAATAATTTGTTGGTTTGAAAGGCTGGTGAGTACGCACCAGCCGCGGTGTTATTGGTGAGCAGGACGCCATTAAAGCATTTCGATTTGAATTCACTATTCTTTGATCGTGTACCGGGTATCGGGCTTACAGCCCTCTGAACTTGTGCGTGGTGGTGAGCACAGGCCGGCATCCCTTCGGGCCTTGGCTAAGTTTAGCCCTACAGGCCAAGGCGGTGCATTCCTCCGCAAGGAAGTATATGAAGATAGGAAGACCGGAAGACCGTGGGAGCTTGGTAGTCAAGTCACATTAGCCTGTTGCTGCTTTGCAGTCTTATTTTCGCGCGAACGAAGCAGGATGGACAATAGACCAGCCATGATGACTTGTTTAGCGCTCGATATGTTTTGTTTCATCTGTTCATGTACGTTATTTGCATGGAAGTTTTTTTATGAAGATTAAAAAGAAAAAAGTTGATGAAGTTGTGAGTCAGGCTGCCCTGGATGAAGAGCAGCGCATAAGGCAGGCGTTCAAGGATAAAGACTGGGCCGAGATCAAAGGTTCAAATAGCTGGATGATCTTCAAGGTGATGTCGGAGTTCGTTGAAGGCATGGATAAACTCGCAAAAATTGGACCCTGCGTTACGATCTTTGGTTCTGCCAGAGTGAAGCCGAGCAATCCGTTTTATAAAATGGCCGACGACATTGCATTCAAGTTGGTTAAGCATGGTTATGGTGTGATCACGGGTGGCGGTCCGGGTATCATGGAAGCGGGTAACCGCGGCGCAAATCGCGCGAAAGGAAAATCAGTGGGTCTGAATATTTATTTGCCTCACGAACAGAAGGGCAACATTTATATCGATCCGGACAAACTTATCACCTTTGATTACTTCTTTGTCAGGAAGGTGATGTTCATGAAATATTCTCAGGGATTCATTGTAATGCCCGGAGGTTTTGGAACCCTGGACGAATTGACCGAAGCGCTTACGCTGATCCAGACGAAGAAGATCGGAAGATTTCCGATCGTTATGGTAGGTAAGAAATTCTGGTCGGGACTTATTGACTGGTTCAAGAAGACGCTTGTGGAAGATAAAATGATATCTTCCGACGACCTGTTCCTTTTTAATCTTGTTGACACGCCTGAGGAGGCTGTGAAAGTTATTGACGAATTCTATGCAAAGTATCTGCTTTCACCGAACTTCTAGGGAATGAACCGTTGTTACTCACAAGAAGAACTTCATGATTACGCTTATGCCGTCGGTGGTAGATAAAACTGAAATCCTTACCAAAGTCCTGTTTGAGGCAGCGAAGCGGCAAAAGGTCTGCAGACTTGAATTGTCCAATGAGCCGGACGCCAGAATTGTGCATCCTTACGGTGTTTGCCAGACTGGTAAAAGAAAGATCATGATTATTTGCTGGCAGGAGTCGGGTTTTTCAGGAGCCTCGAAAATACCAGGCTACCGGAATCTTGCCCTTATGAAATGTACAACGGTTGAGCTACTGGACAGGCACTTTCTGATCCGTGGCGATTTTGACCCACTCGATAGCTTTTATCTGGACTGGGTTTTTCATGTAGAAGTGGCAACGTGATACATGCGCGAACTTTTCACTGTTCAATGTTATCCTTCACTTCCCCCAGGGTGATCTGATCTGCGTAGAATTTTACCCGCGAATGAAGCGGGTCAAGTGGAATGATCTTTTCAATACGGGAAAACTTATGATTTACGAAGACCTCGAGATAATAATTCCCTAGCAGGTATAAATTCACTTTGTACTTATAATAACGAATGGACATGATAAACGTCCCTTGTTCATAAAGCAAACCGATCTGGTCTCTTAATGTCAGCTCTTCAAATTCGGTACATGGGATCATTCGCTAAACATATAGGAAAAATTTATCGGGTACAACGTTGACTCTGGCGTAGTTTTTCCTTAGAGCAATATCCTCCGGTACTTTGATTTTTGAATTCCCCGCTGGGGAGACTGGCGGGCACTAAACCATGCAGTCACCCTGCTGCGCCCAATTCCAGATGCTCCGCGCTATCGCCGAGACTCGAATCGGACTTTGAATCTAACGCAACGTAAGTGCGAGACTTACGGCATCATGGGCCAAGTGACCGCGCTTTTGCGCTGAACACTTGCAAAGGTTGGGTGAATGATGGGGCTCGAACCCACGACCCTCAGAATCACAATCTGATGTTCTAACCAACTGAACTACATCCACCGTTTTGAGGACTGCAAATTTAGCCAGGGTCGCGGAATTTGCAAAAACAAAGATCAATTGAGGACCCTACTTCGGATTTAGCAGAATTAAATTATCCCTTCCGGTCAAAGATGAGCCGCAAACCCTTCGTTGACTCGTCGAACACACCTTCGCGGTACGCAACATGGCCCGATACCAGCGTGTGGGTAACGCTGGAGCTGAATGTAACGCCCTCGAACGGAGACCACCCGCAGTGATACAAGATATTACCCTTTTCCACCTGCCATTTCCTGGCAGGGTCGACCACTACCAGATCCGCGAAATAGCCTTCCCGGACGTAACCACGGCGGTTGATCCTGAACAATATTGCGGGATTATGTGCAATCTTCTGCACGATTGTCTCTAGCTTTATTTTGCCATGATGATAAAATTCCAACAAGGCAACCAGACTATGTTGTACTAAAGGTCCGCCTGAGGGTGCTTTGAAGTAGGTGTTTTGCTTTTCTGCCCAGGTGTGGGGCGCGTGGTCTGTAGCCAGAACGTCAATACGGTCGTCTATTACCGCAGCAAGAATCGACTGCTGATCAGCCTGACTCTTGATCGCGGGATTCCATTTAATGAGATTGCCGAGCGATTTGTAATCCCCGTCATTGAACCAAAGGTGATGAACACATGCCTCGGACGTAATCTTCTTTTTCTCTAAAGGAATTGTATTGTCGAACAGGGTAGTTTCTAATGCTGTGGAAATATGTAAAATGTGAAATTGTGTACCATGTTTCTTTGCCAATGACACTGCAAACGAAGAAGATTGATAACACGCTTCGGCACTTCTGATCAGGGGATGGCATTCAATTGGTACGTCCTCGCCATAGCGTTCGCGGAATTCGCTTGTGTTTCTGCGAATTGTCGGCTCATCTTCACAGTGTGCAGCGATAAATGATGGGTACCTTGAGAAAAATCCTTCAAGCGTTTTGGGATCATCGACCAGTAGGTTACCCGTTGACGATCCCATGAAGATTTTCAAACCACAGACCTTCGTAATGTCTGTTTTCATCACTTCTTCAAGATTATCGTTCGCAGCGCCGATATAGAACGAATAGTTCGCCAGCGATGTTCTGGCTGCGATGGAATACTTGTCCTCAAGCAAATGCTGCGTAAAGGTTGGCGGATTTGTATTGGGCATCTCCATAAAGCTGGTAATGCCGCCTGCAACCGCGGCCCTCGCCTCTGAATAAATACTCCCTTTATGCGTAAGCCCGGGTTCCCTGAAATGCACCTGATCATCAATTACACCGGGAAGAACGAAGTTCCCCTTGACATCGATCACTTCGTCAACTTTCCTTGCAGACAAGTTCTTTCCAATGGCATCAATGAATTGCCCCTTGACCAGAATATCGCCCTGAGATACCTTGCCTTCGTTGACTATATTTGCATTCGCTATCAGCAATGATTTCATCGCCCTAAAAATAAAGCTAAAGTGTCAGCGAGCGCATCTTTCCAGAATTTTAATCTCAATAAGCAGTTACTTGATGCCATAGCGGACGAAGGTTTCACCGATCCAACCGAGATTCAGCTTAAATGTATTCCCATCATTCTTGGTGGCCAGGATGTTATTGGCATAGCACAGACAGGCACGGGAAAGACTGCCGCATATGCTCTCCCCCTGCTCATGAAGATCAAGTATGCACAGGGAATGGAACCGCGCGCCCTCATCCTTGCCCCCACGAAAGAACTGATCATACAGATTACAACGCATACCAGGGCATTGGCAAAATATACAGACCTTCGCATTGAAGCGCTCTATGGTGGTATTGGACCAAAAACGCAAATTGAAATGGTCCGGAAAGGAGTAGACATTCTCGTTGCCACCCCGGGTAGATTTCTCGAACTATATCTGCGTGGCGAGGTGCCGATCACCAACATAAAATTTCTTATCCTCGATGAAGCAGACCGCATGATGGACATGGGCTTCATGCGACAACTGAGGAAGATACTGGAAGTGGTTCCAAGAAAGCGTCAGAACCTCTTGTTTTCAGCAACTTTCTCGGAAAGAATTGAAGGGCTTTCTGCGGAATTTCTTGAGTTTCCGCTCAAAGTGGAGGTAACACCACAGGCTACTACTGCCAAACATATAGAACAGGAGCTTTATCACCTGCCTAATAACACCACCAAGATGAACTTCCTTGAATATCTGCTGAGAGATACTGAGAAATTCACTCGCGTTATGATCTTCACAAGAACGAAGGAAGGCGCAGACATCATCTTTAACTTTTTAGAAAAGCACCGTCTTGGTCCTGTCCGCGTAATCCACTCCAACAAAGGTCAAAACAGCCGGATCAATGCCGTAAATGAATTCAAGGAAGGCAAGCTGCGCATCCTTGTATCGACGGATGTAACTGCAAGAGGCATTGACGTGCTAAAGGTCTCGCATGTGATCAACTTCGATGTCCCCGTATTTCATGAAGACTACGTTCACCGGATCGGCCGCACAGGCCGTGCCTTTCGCGAAGGAAAGGCGATCACCTTTGCTACGAAGCCCGAACGCTATCACATTGAAAAGATTGAGAAATTGATTCGTGAAAGAATTCCGTTGAAGGAATTACCTGAAGCGCTTAAGATTGAAAAGACGACTTACAGAGAAGGGCAGGCCATGGCACTGGATATCGACTGGCAGAAACGAAAAGAAGATCCGGAATTTAAGGGGGCGTTTCATGAGAAGAAAAAGAAATGGACGAATAATCCGTGAAAAGTGGAAGTTATAGAGCTTCTCCGACACGACAAAGCATTCCCCAACCTAACCATGCAAACACTGTAGCGAAGGCTAACTTCTCACTCCAACAACATTTTTATCTTGTCTGCTGCCTCGACACTTTCGAATGCGTCTCTGGCTGCAAGGTCAAACATCCCTTGAAAATGTTGCAGGAAAAGTATATCAGCCTTTCGGAGCGACGAAACTTCGGTTTTATAGGTAGCCACGTTAAACGATTTGCCGATACCACCTGCATGTTGTTCTTTATGCTTGCTCATTGACCTTCGCCAGTTTTCGTTTGGGACAAGAATCTTCGCGGGGACTTCAATACGGGCAGTATTTTTTAAAATCTCTGTCACGTTAAATACACATCCTTTCTTGATAAAAGGAGGTAAAGCTTTGTCCTTTTGCTCATTCGATCTATCTACCACTGGCAAGCTCTCCTCAAAGGGTTTCAGAAATTTCACCTTTACGATTAAATTTGCGTCCTCAACAAGTTCGGAAAGGCTTACTTCGGATGATTTGATAATGCCCATATTTTGAATATACTTACAAAGCGGGAATAATGAAGAGCAGCCATGATGAATCCGGTAGCCTTGCTGCGAAGAAAAAAAAATGCTGTTGTCGTTTAACGCAGCTAAAGGAGAAAGATGGAGGATTGAAAATTGCTGCTGAATCGATTTTTGGTCAGTCCCTTCTCCTTAACGAAATAAGAAACAATTGTATCTGAATATTCCCGTTTGCATTTAAAATGCTCGGGTGTTCCCGCTACCTTATTTGCTTGAAGCAGACCAGCCAATACCGGCTTGTCCTTCGCACCAATTTCAACATGCTCTTTAATTTTCGCTTCTATCTCCTTAATGATCGCATTGATCTCTTCTATTTGAACAGATGAAAATTTTGCCATACACAAATCTAGGGAAAATTTTACTAACCGACCTTAGCGGTCAATGCTTCGCCACTTGGGAAATTATCAACAGTTTGTTGCTGCCTGCCCGGCAATGGTACAAACTTCGTCCCGAGATTCTGACGCTTCACCCCCGCTTTTTATAACTTGCATTGATGCACATCGACATCCACCAATTCCTAAGGCTTCGTCATGATCTTGCTGTGGCGGATGTGCGCTCTGAAGGAGAGTACATCCACGGGCATATTGCCGGGGCACACAATATTCCGATTCTCAATAATGACGAACGTCATCAGGTGGGTATTGACTATAAAACGAAGGGCCAGCAGGAAGCTATCAAGACAGGCTTCAGAATGGTTGGCCCGAGGCTGACTCAAATTATTGAAGACGCCCAGTCACTCGGCGATGAATTTATTGTGCATTGCTGGCGCGGTGGTATGCGATCTTCGAACTTCTGTCAGTTCTTGCAAATGGCAAATAAGAAAACGCATCAGTTGGTTGGTGGCTACAGTGCGTATAGGCATGCGGTGCTGGATTCATTTAATCAGCCTTTGAACCTCACCGTTCTTGGCGGCTGCACTGGCAGCGGCAAAACGGATGTTCTCCGCGCGCTGGCAGCGCAAGGTGAACAGATTATTGATCTTGAAAAGCTCGCGCATCATAAGGGTTCTGTCTTTGGCGGATTGATGATGAAGACACAGCCGACAACCGAACAATTCCAGAACGACCTGTTTGAAGCAATGATAAAGCTTGATCGAAGCAAAAGGATATGGATTGAAGATGAATCGCTTGGAATAGGAAAAGTCTTTCTTCCTGAACCATTTTGGAGGCAGATGAAAAAAGCTCAGATGATTGAAATAGTCGTGGACAAGGACGAACGCATTAAAAGGCTGGTGAAAGAATATGGACATACAGATACTGACGCTTTCCTTGAAGCAATGGTCAGGATCACGCGTAAACTCGGCGGGCAACATTTTAACTCCGCGAAGGAGAGATTACTTCAGGGTGATATGGCAGCTACCATTGAAATACTCCTTGCCTACTATGACAAAGCGTACCGAATCGGCCTGGACCAAAAAGCCGCCCGCATACGGTTTAAAGTCTCGTGGAATGGTGAGGACGTTAGTGTTATATGCAATGAGCTGCTTTCTTCCAGCACTGAGAATTGA
>JANNPM010000525.1:0-7305 GCA_031400145.1 Chryseolinea sp.
GCGCTGGGGATTCTTCACTTCCTGCGCTACGGTAGATATGGCATCAAATCCCAGGTAGGCGTAGAACACAATTCCGGATGCCCTGAAAATACCACTCCACCCATATTGGCCGAATTCGCCGGTGTTCGCTGGTATGAAGGGATCCAGATTGTCGGCAGTAACGTAGAAAGCACCAAAGCCAATGAATAAAAAGATCACAGTAATCTTTATGATTACGATCACATTGTTAAAGTTCGAAGATTCCCGTATCCCAATCGTCAACAGTGTAGTAATCAAGGCAACAATGAACATGGCCGGGAAATTCAAGATGCTGCCGGTCAACAGCCACTCATGGCTGATCGGATCAAAGGCCAGCGGGGCGTTACAAAGCGCCGGAGGAATATTGACTCCATAGTCTTTCAGGAAACTCACGATGTATCCTGACCATCCTACCGAAACCGTGGCACCGCCGAAGAGGTATTCCAGTATCAGATCCCAGCCAATTATCCATGCAATGAATTCGCCAAGCGTAGCATATGCGTAGGTGTAAGCGCTGCCGGCAATCGGAATCATTGACGCGAACTCTGCATAACAGAGTCCGGCGAATGCGCAGGCAATTGCGGCAAAGGTAAAAGAGAGAATAATGGCTGGCCCGGTATAAGTCGCGGCCGCCTGACCGGTAAGCACAAAAATGCCCGCACCAACAATGCCGCCAATGCCAAGCATGATCAGGTTGGTCCTGCCAAGTGTGCGCTTTAATCCACCCGCCTTGACAGAGGATTCCTGGACCAGCAGGTCCATAGATTTCTTTACCCAAATATTCGACATGTTCTAACTATTTATTGGCGGAGATCCGATTTTTCAGATCTCCCTCTAGTGTTTGCAACAATTTATTGCACTGTGTTATCGCTTCACTGAACATGACGCTCTGGCTATTGGGTAACCGGAACTTTCTTTACGGGCACCTTCTCCCCTTTTTTCGCACTATCGTAATTCAATACAGTTGGAGCGGCTATAAATATAGATGAATATGTACCAACTACAACTCCCACCAATAAGGCAAATGAAAATCCTCTGAGCACTTCACCACCAAATAACAATAAAATGAATACCACCAGAATTGTCGTACCGGAAGTGATGATGGTTCGCGACAAAGTATCGTTCAAAGCATCATTAACAATTTTGACCTTATCGGTCGTGTAGCCGAGGGCCATGTTTTCGCGAATACGGTCGAAAATAATTACGGTGTCGTTAATTGAGTAACCAATTACCGTAAGCATAGCGGCTACGAATATCTGATCGATTTCAAACGAGATACCAAAAACATTGGCAATAGAAAATGCTGCAACCACGAAAAGTGAATCGTGAAGGGTAGCCAGGATTGCTCCCCAGCTATACTGCCATTTATTGAACCTGAACAGAATGTACACAAAAATTCCAATCAGAGAGAAAAGACTCGCTTTCCAGGCAGACTCTTTAATGTCGTCTGCGACTGTCGCGCCGACCTTGGAAGAGCTGGAGATCGAAAAATGATCAGCATCCACCGCTGTACCTTCCTGTTCAATATACTTCGCACCGCTGAATTTCTCTATTCCTGCTATTAACGCAGCTTTTACCTTGCCGTCGCCCTCTTCAGAATTATCTTCAATCCGGTACGCCGTCGTGACCTTCACAATATTGTTTCCATCGTAATTTTTTACTTCTGTACTGGATCCTTCAAAGCTGTCGGTAAGAGACACTTTCATGTCAGTCGCCTCGACGGGCTTGTTAAATGCCACCACGTAAGAACGCCCGCCTTTGAAGTCAACACCCATGTTCAGCGGCTTCACAAAAAGCAGGAGAAATCCGAGAACGACCACGGCGCTCGATATACGGAAGACCAGCTTGCTTGGCTTGATGAACTCAAAGTATTTACGCCTCTTTACCATCCGGGAGATCGGGGTGTCAAAAGAAATTTTGGAATGATCTGTGCGGCCCATCATCCATTCAATCACCAACCTGGATATGTATATGGAGGTGAAGAATGACGTGATAATACCAATGATCAAAGTCACAGCGAATCCCTTGATGGGTCCCTGCCCGAATATCAAAAGGAAAATCCCAGTGATCAGCGTTGTGAGGTTTGAGTCGAAAATAGAGGCAAAGGCGCGCTTGAATCCCATTTGAACAGCGTCCCGAAGAGTTCTTCCCCTGCCTACCTCTTCTTTGATACGTTCATAAATCAGTACGTTGGCATCGACAGCCATACCCATGGTAAGCACAATACCTGCAATTCCGGGAAGGGTAAGCGCTGTTCCGAACGACGGTTGAGCCAGAATACCCAGGATAAAGAAGATGTTAAACAGTAGTGCAAAGTTCGCAACCCATCCGCCTCTGGAGTAGTAAACCACCATGAACAGTACAATGATCACCAGTCCGCAAACTGAGGACACAATACCGGCCTGTTTTGCGGCAGCGCCCAGTGTGGGGCCAACAATCGCTTCCTCCACGATCGTACAAGGGGCAGGGAGAGAGCCGGCCTGCAGGATGTTTGCCAGATCCTTCGCTTCCTCAATGGTAAAATTGCCGGATATCTGCGAGTTTCCATTCGGGATTTCTCCGTTTACGTTCGGTGCCGAATAAATCGAATTATCGAGCAGGATCGCTATTCTTCCGCCGGGAGACTTGCTGCTGGCATCCCGGGTCATTTTCGCCCATACCCTCGAGCCGGTTACATTCATTGTCATGCTAACCGCTGGACGTGCATACTCATCCGTGGATAATCGTGCTTCATTAATGACATCTCCCGAAAGCTTTGCCTGAGTCGAGCGGCCCTGATCGATGAAATAAAGTTGTAATGCATAGTTATTCAATTGGTCAGGTTCTGCCTTATATGCCCAGAACGTCTTGACATTTCTCAACAGAACCTTCACATCTTCTCGCCTGAAGATCTTGTTGATCTGGGCAGTGTCCTTTAATGCATACCTGAACGTGCCGGGGGGTGTGCTAAGTCCGAACAATGGCGATATCGTGCTGTTCTGCAGCGAGTCGAGGCCGGTTGCCTTCGTACTGTCCGCAGCCGTTTGGTTATCAGTATCGGTGCTGTCTGACAAGAGGGACGAAAGATCCTGAGATTCTGTTTTTGCTTCAGGCCTTGTTGCGGCAGGCTTTGCCAATTGCTCCTTTACCAGAATTTGATTGATGGCCATCAACTGGGAATTAAGCGCGTTTGGCTCTGTGACATCCCAAAACTCAAGGTGCGCAACGCCTTGTAACAATTTCTTTACACGTTCCGGATTGTCAATACCCGGAATTTCAACCTGAATTCTCCCCGTGCCCGGCAGCTGCTGAATATTGGCGGAGGAAGTTCCAAACTTGTCCATCCGATTCTGAAGGATGGTATACGAGCGATCGATTGCCTTATCAATTTCCTCGTTAACCATATTCCTGACCTCCTGATTGGTGGAGTTCAATGTTATCTTTCCCCGTGTGGACGCATGGTTAAAAAGTACGGCAAGCGTACGGTTGGGATTTTCCTGCTCATACGATTCGAAGAACAGATCGCTGAAAGACCGCGTACTCGTTTTACTTTTCAATCGCGCGGAGGAAAGCGCTTTAAGAAATGCAGAATCGGTTGAATTGCCTGTCAACCCTTTGATAAGGTCGGCTGGCGATACCTCCAGGGTCACGTGCATACCGCCCTGAAGGTCAAGACCTAAATTCAGCTCATTGTCCTTTACTTCCTTAAACGTGTACTCCAGGCCAAGCAGGTTGTACACTACTTTATCGTGTATAGAGTCCAGATACACCTGCTTTTTGTTCAGGTCAATGATACCCTGGCTGTCAGTAGCATATTCTACTGCGTTGTCGGTAACCCGGTTGGAGACCACCGTGAACGAAAGAAAATAAATACATAGCAGTGTCAGCACCGCCGTTAATGTGATAATGAAACCTTTGTTTTGCATATAAAAAATTAAGCTTGCGTAGTGAAGTCGAACTATAGTTTGTAACAATCTGCTTCCCACCGTAAAAGTGTGGAAAGTAAGATACATGAATAGGATGGTTAATCAGGGGGCGTTGGAAGGCGTTATGACCCTGAAAAGGTCGACGTAAAATCTTCTTACAATGGCGTTAAAAGCGCGGACCGGACGTTCGGTCCTTTCCAACTTGAAGTGGATCTCTTCCGTCCAGGGCAGCTCCTGGCTGATAACTTCAAGTTTAGTGGATGAGGGGAGAACTCCGATCTTTATTATAGAGAATACCTTGGTCTCCTTGTCATTGACCTTCCGGTGAGTTTGGGATGCCAGGGCGTGAGACGAGAGGTTTAAACACAGGGAAAAGGCAATCAGCAACATGCAAAAGACGCTTTTTGCCACGCCCGTATGATGGGTTGTAGAATATTTTCCCGGTCCGGTCACGCGGCAAAGCTACTCAAAAATGTGAAAGAACCGACTTTATCGCCTGTTGTGTGGTGTTGGGTTTCTCCACTAGATCTTTTTGCCTTGGGGTCGAAGAAATTCGGGGACTGTGTCATTTTGGTATAATTTACAGTTGTGTTATCCTTTTCACTAAAATATTCGTTTACATCCGGAAATTTTTCATTTACATTTACATTCCTATGAGAAATGACAAGGACAATACTCGGCGTATTGGCGGGCTTATACTCGACCTGCTGATGCTTTCCTTTATTATCTCTTTTTCTCTGGCAGATGTAAAAATCACCGATGGCACGAGCGACAGTATCCTGTCGATCAGAACGCCGCCCGAAGATCATATTATCGTCAGCAGTTTTCATTCTCTGTTTGGCTCCTTTCTTAATCACATATCTAAAGTACAGCCTCACACCAGCCAAGCCCTTGGCGCAATATTTGACTTCCCGCGCGCAGGGGAAGTCAAGCGTATTGTTTTGGCAGATACGCGATATTCTTCTAATGCCAGTGATACAAATACTAAAATAAATGCTCCCTGAATTTATAGTGTGACGATAACGTTTGCTGTACCTGGAGTTAAAGCGTATACTGGCATTGGTTATAATTTTAATTAAATTTCACATTCCATCAAGGAGTTTACGTCATGGTAGTTATGATGCATTACGCCGCTGAGAAATCATCCTTTAAAAAATTTATTCCGGGGAGCTGTGACTTTTTCACCGTTCCTCCATTTAGTTCTTGTCTGACGACAAGTTGAATGGGTAGTTTTATCCGAATTGAAAATGTATTTTTAGAAAAAAAAATTAGTAGAAACCTAACATTCAATCTTTCAAGTATGAAAACTTCAACTTCATCAGCAGCGCCTTCTTCATCCTTATCCGACAGCTTAAAGTCTGGATTTGCAGCGTCAGTAATTATTATAGAACTTATTCTTGGTTTCATTATCTGGAAATTCGTGTTAGGTGACCCCTCTCACTTTGTCGGAGGTGATCCCGAAAACCATCCAATAGAAGGCGATTATTTCGGAATTTTTTATAAAGGTGGAATTCTTGTACCACTTGCTATTGGCTTATTGTTGATGACATTGACTTTTGCTATTGAACGTTTATTTACTATTGGACGCGCTAAAGGAAAAGGCAGTATCAAATCATTTGTGCAACGCATCCGCTCGCTGGTATCAACGGGAAATATTTCTCAGGCCATAACAGAATGTGACAAGCAAAAGGGCTCGGTAGCAAATGTTGTGAAAGCGGGTCTCGTGAAATATTCGGAGTTAGTAAACAACACCGTTATAGAACCTGAAAAGAAAATCGCAATGGTGCAGAAGGACATCGAGGAAACTACATCGCTGGAAATGCCGATGCTTGAAAAGAATCTTGTGATCCTGGCCACGATCGCTTCTATCGCTACATTGATCGGTCTTTTGGGAACAGTGTTAGGGATGATCAAGGCGTTTGCCGGTCTTGCCCAGGCAGGTGCGCCAGATTCTGTGGGTCTTGCGAACGGAATCTCGGAAGCCCTTATTAATACGGCGTTGGGAATCGGGACGTCAGCCCTCGCAATTGTTTTTTATAACTTTTTCACAAGCAAGATTGATGAGCTTACTTATGGAATAGACGAAGCAGGGTACAGCATCGTACAAAACTTTACTGCGTCACAAAAGCGCATCTAATGGAGCACGAACATTATAGCATGATAATATTGAATTGAAACTCGCTAAATAGATCAACAATATGGGAAAAGTAAAAGTACACAGAACGTCTCCCTCGCTGGACATGACTCCCATGGTGGATCTGGCCTTCCTGTTGGTGACATTCTTTATGCTTACGGCCACCGCTACGCCAGATGAGCCGGTTACTGTTGATACACCTTCTTCACAGTCCCTGTTCAAGATTCCGGAGAACAACATTCTTTTGCTGACGGTATCTAAAGAGGGAAAGGTGTTCTTCAGCATGGACGGAAAATTTCACCGTCAGGAATTGTTGAAAAAGGTGGGGGACCGATACAACGTTCAATTTACCGATGCAGAAGCAGCAAGATTTGCCGTGATGTCGAGCTTTGGTATTCCCATTGGAAATTTGAAGGAATTTCTTAATCTGACCCCGGAGGCCAGGAAAGAAGTAAATCAGCCCGGCATTCCGGTTGACTCCCTAAATAATCAGCTGAAGGATTGGATTATTTATGCGCGCACGACAAATCCCAAATTGCGCATCGCTATTAAAGGGGATGCCGATGCCAGTAACATGGTGATTGAAAAATTGATGAATACGCTGGTTGAAAATAAGGTTAACCGATTTAACCTGATCACAAACCTGGAAAAGGGTGAAGGAACACCTGCTGTAAAAGATGGTTCAGGTTCATAAACTTTAATTTAAAAAAACATGTCGGAAATTGCGCAAAGTGGTGGCGGTGGTAGTAAAGACGGTAAAGTCCGCGTTAAGAAGTCGTCTACGAAGATCGACATGACGCCGATGGTCGATCTGGCCTTCCTGTTGCTTACCTTCTTCATCCTGACTACAACATTGAATAAGCCTCAGACCATGGAACTTAACATGCCGGAGAAGGAGAAGGAAGGTGATAAGCCGCCGGAAGTTAACGAGAAAAAGGTGGTCACCCTGATATTGGGTCCCAATGATAAAGTCTATTGGTATGTAGGAATTACCGACCCGGTGGTTCAGCTGACAAATTTTTCTAAAGACGGTGTGCGTAAAGTTATTACCCAGAAAAATGCAGAGATCCCCGGGATGATCGTTTTGATAAAACCGGGTAAGGAATCACGGTACAAGAACATGGTTGACATTCTGGACGAGATGACCATTTCTACAATTCAGCGATACGCAATGGTAAAGATCACCGATGTCGATGAAGAACTTATAAAAGAATCGAACTTATGAAATCGTCATGCACTGCGTTCACC
>JANNPM010000573.1:0-1866 GCA_031400145.1 Chryseolinea sp.
GTTTCAGCTGTGGGAATTATGAAATTAGCACAACTTGGAAAAATTGACCTGGACACTCCTGTTAGCCGCTATCTAAAGAGATGGCAATTGCCCCCAAGTAAATTTGACAACGAGCAGGTAACGGTGCGAAGGTTGCTTAGCCACACAGCAGGCTTGACAGATGAACTGGGTTATAGCGGTTTTCGAAATCGAGACTCTGTCCAAACTCTTGAGGCTTCACTCAATAAGGCAAAAGATGCAGATAATGGTATAAACGGAGAAGTAAAAGTGGGTATTGAGCCCAATTCTCGTTGGAAATACTCAGGCGGAGGTTTTACGGTTTTACAACTAATAGTTGAAGAAACAAGCGGTCTGTCTTTTGACGAATTTATGACCACTAATTTGTTTAAACCACTGAATATGACTGGCAGTTCTTATATACTGAAAGACTCATTAAGCAGTAGGCTATGTGAGTTTTACAACGCTGATAAAACAATTGCTCCTCACTACTACTACACTTCATTAGCAGCAACATCACTTTATACTTCATTAGCTGACTTAGAAACATTCTTCCAAATTTTTCTTAAAGGAAAAAACGGAGAACCAATTGGCAGAGGACAATTAAGACCAGAAACCTTGAAGTCTATGAGGGAAGGGCATTGGGATATAATGGGTGAGGAAATTTATGGTTTAGGAAGTATACTTTACATAGATATTGAAAACAATGAAGACATTTTTGGACATGATGGTAAAAGTACACCTCCAATTAACACTGCAATTAGAATAAATCCAGTTACAGGTGATGGTATAGTAGTTTTGGAAACAGGTAACCCTGATTTGGCGACCAGAATTGCAAGCGATTGGGTGTACTTGAAGACAGGAAAAGTAGATACATTACTTTTTAGTATGCTGATAGGTAAGGCATTAAAAATTGCCGCATTGGGATTTGTTATTATTATTCTTTTTGTTATTGGGATAGGGATATGGCGTAAAAAAAGAAAAACTGCCATCAACACGGTATTGCCAAAAGCTGGGCAGAAGTGGTAAATTGCACATTTAAAATTCTACTGAACACTTGTGCTAAATTTGATCTGACATTTTTCAGAGATTCACCTAACGGGGTCGTAAACTACTCTAGTTCGTCGTCAGAGGGCTCGGAATGATAAGATTGCAGACCCGATTTCCAACTATCGGGGCTTACCCTAAATTGCATACCTCGCTTGGTACCATTGCTTTCCCAAACTTTAGCCTTAACAAAAACAGCCGCTAAATGACTGGCTAGCTGACCATCCTTTGTGTCTTTTTTGCCTGTCTTCTTGTTATGCAACAGTTCATACATAAGTTTACCTAATCCTTCTTTTTCGGTCCCTGCCGAAAGCTTTTCGACGTTGTTAGCCAAATCCGTCCATGCATTCTTTGCTACGTATTCATGAATAGCCGATAGTTCTTTAGATGTGATTTCTCTTTCGACTGTTATCTCCCCTGACATCTGGGTAGCACTTTTGAATTGCCGTTTGATATGAATTGACCATTGTCTATCAATCCTCCACCAAAAAGGACTTTCTTTCCCGCCTAATGTAAAATCCTTCTTCCAGTCGTTGCCATTGTTTTCCCCTGGTGAATCTGATGCCATTTCTTCGTTTATTGATTTAGTCATTTGCGTATCATTTCCGGTATTTCCGAAAGACAAAAAATAGCGAATAATTTGCCTAATGAAGTTCAAAATCCTGCGCTCGAAATTAAGGACCTGGTCGTGGTTTTGTATTCAATTTAAGTGTATAATGAGTCTAAACCCTCAGCAGCCCCAACTTTATGAAATCAGGGCTGTTGAGGGTTCAGGCTTAGTGGTTTCTGCCTACTTCTTCGTTACCCGAATCGAAATACGGC
>JANNPM010000028.1:0-10811 GCA_031400145.1 Chryseolinea sp.
TTAACGGGCACTGGCTTCTCGTCGCCGGGCACATTCGATAATAATCCAAGCCCAGCCTTTCGCAGATTCCAG
The DNA here is from genome assembly GCA_031400145.1 of Chryseolinea sp. Taxonomy (GTDB): domain Bacteria; phylum Bacteroidota; class Bacteroidia; order Cytophagales; family Cyclobacteriaceae; genus Chryseolinea. The sequence continues at coordinate 73 of JANNPM010000028.1, forward strand.
ACCTTGCTGATGTCGGCACCGGATACGACCGGATATGAGTACCCCAACCTGTTTGACTTCAGATCGGATATTAATCCAAGCGTATCCGTTTCGATCTGCTCTTTTGAGAACCTGGTAAGCTCAGCCACCAAAATGGCTTGTGGATCGCCTTCTATAAAAAACCTGTTCTCCTGCTGTCCTCTGTTTCGCTTTGTAGCTTCAAACACATAATGGTCCATCAGCTCAACGGCCGATGGATTGTGGTTTAGTACTACAAGGTTTGCCCGTAACGATTCATCAATGCTGGTACAATGAATGCACACCAGGGCTTTATGCTGGAGCATCAATGGGCTAAGCTTTATTTTTGCGGACAGGATAAATGCCAGCGTTCCCTCGGATCCGGCGATCAGACTTGAGAAGTTGAAAGGCCTACCACCCGGATCGAACGGACGCATTCCAGCCATAACATCAATGGCGTATCCAGTGTTTCTGCGCACAATTGACGCCTTGGGGAAACCGCGTTCTATTTCCTGAACGTTGCGCCGGTCTCTTAGCATTGTAGTTATATGTCTGTACAATTGCCCTTCAAGTCCCGGAGCGTTTATTTTCTGTTCTACTTCTTCCGGCTCCAGATTCTCGAACTTTACGCGGGATCCGTCAGAAAGGAAGCCGTCTATTTCAAGAAGGTGCTCTCTTACGCTTCCGTAAATAATTGAATTGGAACCACAACTATTGTTCCCGATCATTCCACCAACCATCGCGCGATTAGCCGTGGAAGTCTCCGGCGCGAAAAAGAATCCAAAAGCTTTCAGATAATGGTTCAGATCGTCACGGACTATGCCAGGCTCAACGATAGCCCAGCCTTCACGTTCGTTCACTTCAATGATGCGGTTGAAATGTTTGGATACATCAACGACGATACCGGCGCCTACAACCTGGCCGGCGAGTGACGTTCCTGCGGTCCTGGGAATCAGAGAACTCTTGTTGTTTTTTGCAAAATGAATGAGATTGAAAATATCCTTGTTGCTTCTGGGAACGGCGACAGCCAAGGGAATTTCGCGGTATGCTGATGCGTCGGTTGCGTAAAGCCGGCGGGTCGTTTCATCCGTAAAGAATTCACCTTCAAATTCTTCCAGCAAAGGGCGAAAATTCATGGCGCAAAACTAATAAGAAATAAAAATTTTGTATACCAACCAGGCAATTATGCACAAGGCCGTGAGCGCTGAAAGCCATCTGAACATCATTTTTGAATCGCGCTCACTCTTTTCCCACTGAACCGTTTCAATACGCCTGGCGACGTATCCGACCTTGTCTGAATTGGTAAGTATAAACCAACCTTTTGTGGTAAGCGATATTTCAGATTCCACTTCCTTTAAAGCACGTTCCCGGATGAGATAATTTATATGCTCTTCAACGATGACATAGTCCGGATCAATGTTTTGATAAAATGATTTGTCCTGCAATTTTTCACGGGTAATAGACTTTTTGCCTTCAAACTTGCGCAGAATATTGTCACAGATAATTTCGTTGATCATTTAGCTTAAACTTCCACCGTCCAGGCACTTATGAGGGATGACTTTGCTGTGATTTAAAGATAAGAAATTTCCTAACAGCGTTCATCTCCAAAAACCCCAAGCCACCAAACTCCGTGCTCACCTCACCGCTGCTACCCCCATCCACCGCGTGTACACAAAGTGATCAAAAAAAGCTTAAAAGGGGGGCATCGGTAACTGGCACATCTGCTTTGCAGGGTCATGATCCAAAGAGCAAAGTGAATTATAAAAATTGATGGTTAAACCTCTTCAAGACTGAGATTTCTGGTCGTTTCGCGATCAGGCATTTGGTGATCTGGCAGTCCACGCAGGCCCACGGAAAAATTGGTACTAACGCTGAGGCGTAAACTTCGAAAACTCATAACTCAAAAAAAGAACGAATCCTCAATTCCGGCAGACCGAAGTTGAGGATAAGTAGGAAAGGTGTGAAATAGCATGGAGGCCATGCATTTGCTGTTAGTAGATCTTCTTTTGCTCGGTCGTGGTATCAGATATAATGCTATGCATCATTCCATACATACCGACAACCATGATGGCGACCAGTCCGATAGAAAAGGCCAGCGCGTTGGTTTCAACAACCGGTTGAAAATAAACGTAGAGTCCGGCAAAAATTGATGCAGAGACGACCATCAGAAAAAAAAACATTAGAAAAGTTGGCTTCATGTTGTTTTAGTTTAATAACATTATCCCACTTCGAAATAACTTGCCAACGGTGAAAAAGCGCTAAAGTGGGCTAAAAATGCACTTCAGTTCATTAAAAAGTGCCAAATCTGGAGCGATTTTCGGCCTTAAGTTCCAATTTAGACAACCTCACCGGGCATGAAGCATCCGGCTCCATAACGCCATTCCAAAATTCGAAGGGAGAAGGGAGATGAAAACCGACGAAAAGCGTTCCAGTGCAACGGTGCAGTAAAAGTATCTACCCGCCAATGGGGTTAAGCATTCACAGCCTGATCGGCGGCGTTGAAAAGTGTGAACATAAGTCTACAGAACCACAAGGCATCAATCTGTTTAAGACAATTGCTGAGTGGCATATAATTTGACAGCACGCACATAGCATGATTAGAAAGTTCATCTATTATGTAACACACTGGGAAGAATGGCATTGGTTTGCAAAGTACATAATCATCGGACCCGCGTGGCTGTGGTTTTGCGTACGCGCAAAATCTCTGTGGTTTTTTACCCCCTCGAATCCTTCCATTACTTTCGGAGGATTTATTGGAGAGTCGAAGAGCGAAATTTACCGGCAGCTTCCCGTCGGCACTTATCCGCGCAGTGTGTTCGCCCACCCGCATAACAACCTGAACCACATCATTGGCCAACTTTCAGAAATCGGTTTGAGTTTTCCGCTGGCAGTTAAGCCGGACATTGGCATGATGGGATTTATGTTCAGGCGGGTCGATACCATTGAACAGCTGAGACAATATCACCACGCTATCCCCGCAAGGTACATTATACAGGAACTGGTAACCTATCCTATTGAAGTGAGCATCTTGTATTACCGATTTCCTGATCAGCCAAAAGGCCACATAACTGGATTTGTAAAAAAGGAGTTTATGGAGGTTACGGGAGATGGCAAGCGGACACTGGGGGAACTTATTCTGGACTATCCACGTGCACAATTCAGGCTTAAGGAATTGTTTTCCAAACATGCAAGCAAACTTCAGGACATATTACCGAAAGGTGAAATCTATTGCCTCTCCTATGCACTTAATCTTAGCCGGGGAGGAAGGTTGATAAGTCTTGCCGGCGAAAAGGATGAACGACTGCTGGAATTATTCGATAAGATAAGTCACCACACGAAAACCTTTTACTATGGCCGTTATGACATCAAATGCAACTCGATAGAAGAGTTGAAGCAGGAAAGAAATTTCTCCATCCTTGAATACAACGGTAGCGGTGCTGAGCCCCACCATGTGTACGGCAACGGCTATAGTTTCCGTGAAGCATGTGCAATATTGGTAAAGCATTGGAGCATACTTTATCACATCTCTCATTACAATCATGAACGAGGAATACCCAGGTGGAAGCATGCAGATGGAGCGGCGTTTACAAAGCAGGCTCGAAGACACTTCAGAAATTTGAAAGCGCTTGATGCTCAATTCGAATTTGATAACGGAATTGCTGCGTTGCGTGATGAGAATTACGAAGCGGCACAACAAAGGATCACTGCCGGCACAGTGTTAATAAACAATTGAACGCGATATGAGTTGAAGTGGCTTTGCAATCGTCCTAAAAGCGCTATGGTAGTCGGTCTTCTCGATAACGTGAAATATCCTGAACCCGTTCGATAGAAAGAGATTTTCCGGACAGCATTATACCTTCTGTTTGTATCATGATCTTGCTGATGACAGCATCCATTTCATTGGATGAGATCTTCAGAAATTGCATTATTTCCGTTGCACTTTTGCTGTCCAGGGAGTGCGTGTTAGTCGACAACAGGTTTATCAATCCTTTGATCCGGGCCAAGGGACCGCGTACCTCGTGTGATTGAACGCGTGCTATCTCACTAAGCTTAATGTTTTGCTCTTTAATGGCGTCGATGTTCCTTACCCGCTCGGTAACGTCACGGCCAATTGCGATAAAATGAGTGGGCTGACCACCCATCAGATCCGAAACCGGAGCCATGGCCATATTCATCCAGAATTCTCCCCCATCCTTTTTGTAGTTGATGATTTCAATCTCACAGGGCTTAGAACACTCAAAACATTCCTTCAGATGGTTTAACTGTTTCCGATCAGAGTTGGCTCCAATCAAAAAATTGGGATTCTTACCAATAATCTCTTCGTTTGAGTAACCGGTAATCCGGAGAAGGGCTTCATTAACATAAACGATTTTGGGCCATTTCTCATGCGGCCCTGTTTCCGCAATGAGGATCGCGTCCGGACAAGTCGCTACCACTGATTCCAGCAGTAAAAATCTTTCTATTTCGTGTTTGTGAGATGTCACATCACGTCCATAGCATGAAACCCCCGTGATTTCATTGGCTGTGATAACGGGATGATACCAAACATCCACCCATTGCTCCGCGGGCCCTTCAGTATATTCGGTCTCCATAAAGCTCTCCCCTTTAAACGCCCTTTCATAAAGCAATGCAAAGTGGAGCCGTCGCGACACGACATTATCAGCTTCATGAAATGTATCATTTCTAAACATCTTTCCCCATGTCTCGTCGAACTTCCGGTTAGAAATAACTAATCTCAAATTTCTGTCGACACTCCACATCAGGTCATTTGTGTTATTGATGAATGATTGAAGCTGGCTGGGGTCAATCAACGTCTCGGCGTTAGAACGAGTGAATGCCGGGGACTGGTTTGTTACTCTTTCCATAATGTGTAAATAGTTAGCACAACTGTCAGACGGAAAACCTTTCTAAATATCAATAGATGATCTCTGCAAGTCCTTCAGCTATTCTGCAACAGTTCGACTGGAAGTCGTGGTTAGTCCTTGAGCTTGAAAGTACAGTATGAACCGGCTTCCTTTTCCAGGTTCACTCTCCACGACAATGTTTCCATTGGCAGCATCAATTATCTTTTTTGCCAGAAAGAGCCCTATTCCGTGCCCTTCAATATCATGATGGAGTCTTCCATACATCTCGAAAACCTTCGCCAGATCATCCTTATTCATTCCTATTCCGTTGTCCTCAACTGTCAGCACAATATACTCGTGTTCGCGACGCGTGTCTATTTTTATTATTGGCGATGCACCATTCGAAAATTTAATGCCGTTTGATACGAGGTTATAAATGATGCTTCTGAGATTCTTTTTGGAGAAAAAGATATGGTTTATTTCAATATTCCGGACAATAACAGCATCAGATTTTTTGATGTTGGACTCCAGACTCCATTCCACATTCGTAATAATGTCATTGACGTCCACCAATTCCATTTCCCGCTGCTCGCTTTCCAATTTACCGATGGCCGCAATGTCCTGGATGAGGGCTCTGAATTTCCTAACCGACGAGTTAATTACGTCCAGAAATTTATCGGTCTCTTCATTTGTCTGCACCATTGCGTTCATCAAGTTGATACTGCCTTCGATTCCGTTTAAAGGTGCCAACAGGTCATGAGAGGCGACATGGACGAAATTATCCAGGTCGCTATTTATACGCAAAAGATTTTTGTTCGTTTTTGCCAATTCCAGTTGCGTATTCTTTAAAACCGTTATATCATTAAACGTAATAATGGCTCCCTTTCTTAGCGCATCGGATTGGCCGACGTAAGGCATGGTCATGATCTGGTACCATTTCCCGTTTTTTGTTTCGACTTCCTTGGTTATCACGGCACCGGTTGCAATCACTTCCTTTACATCGTCGGTGATTGTTTCAAATTTTATGTTTGTCGAAATATTGCTGAGCGGGCGGCCAATGTCGCTATCGAGCAGATTAATCTGATTAACCGTACCCGGCGAAAATTTCATTAACAATAAATCCTCATTTACGAACAGTTGTCCGTTTACATTGCTTCGGAAATAATTATTCAGATCATCATTAATTTCAATAAGCTCCCTGTTCTTTTGCTGATAGTTAAAATTAATGGCATCCAACTCTTCGTTCACAGACTGCATTTCCTCGTTGGTGCTCTGCATTTCTTCATTAGCAGAAAGTAATTCTTCATTGAATGACTGCATATTTTCGTAAGAAGCGTCCAGTTGCTCGTGTGTCGCCTGAAGTTTCGCCTTCAATTCCTTCAGCTCCTCTTCAATATTTATGGTGTATTGGTCAAAATATATCTTTTCGTCGAATGTGCCGGCCCCAGGTGGTGATTCACTAAGGGCATCCTCCCGTAAAAGAACCATCAGTAATTTGGGATGCTCCTTTTTTAAGGCGAGCGGGGATATTGAGAGAGTCACATTGATTGTTCCGCCATCCGTGTTTATCGGTATCCCCTGAACGACTACCTTTTTGTTTGTTTTATTGACCTGACTGCAGGCTGAATTGAAGGCAATTGCCAAAGCGGGCGGAAGTACTTCTTCAAGTTTTGAATTAAAATTTTTCTGAATGAGGAACTTCTTGGTGTTGCCGTAGGACTTCACTACGAGATTGTTTTCATCAATGCAGACCACAAGATGGCCCAATTGTTCAATAAGGAGGCTATTCACGGCCTCTGTCAGCGAAGTCCCCTCCGCATTGATACTTCCATCCCGCAGGGACTGAGACGGAGGACTTGCAACCTCCATGAGTTCGGGAAGTAAAAACGACTCAAAGTGAAGTATGCGCTTTGATTCCAGGTTCTTGTAGATTTTCCACTTACCGCTGACGACTTCGAGATTTTTTATAATTGGCATCGGATTTTCACTGGAACCTAATACCAGATAACCATCACGTCGTAAACCAAAAAGCAACATACTGAAGATCTTTTTTTGAAGGACCGGCGTCATGTAGATCAGCACGTTGCGACAGCTAATCAGGTGCATGTTGCAGTAAGGCGGGTTCTTTACCATGTCATGCGTTGCGAGAATCACCATTTTGCGGATGGCCGGTTTCACTTTATAGCTTTCGCCTTCCTTTGTGAAAAACTTTTCAAGCCGCTCGGGAGATACATCCTTGGCAATATTCGCATTGTAAACGGCCTTGCCAGCATGCGTCAAGGCTGCGGCGTCAATGTCAGTGCCAAATATCTTCACTTCGACGTCGCTATACTTACCCGCTAATTGCTCAGCAACGAGTATTGCAAGTGAATAAACCTCTTCGCCGGTAGCGCATCCTGCTACCCACATCTTAAGGCCTTCGCCCGGTTGAAGTGACCGTAACAAATCCGTTATAACGTCATCTTTGATGAATTCAAACACCCCTTTATCTCTGAAGAACGAGGTTACGCTGATCAGAAAATCCTTGGCTAAAGCGTCCACCTCCGACGGGTTCTCTTTAAGGTATTCAAGGTAATTTTCCAATGATCTGAAATTGCAATAGGAGGCTCTGCGTTTTGTTCTTCTGAGGATAGTGGTCGGCTTGTAATCCGTGAAGTCGAGGGGAGACAGCTCCTTGATAAGATTTATGATATCAGGGAGGGCCTTTTCGTCACGCTCACTTTCAGAGCCAAGTGCTCCGTAGGCAACGTAGTCCTCAATGGCATTGGGCATTAAACCCGGCTCAAGGATAAAGTCAACCAGCCCTGTGGAGATGGCACTGGCTGGCATGCTGGCGAAAGGGGTAGTGTCAGGGTTTCGGGCGATAATCATTCCGCCTTCCTTTTTTATTGCCTTAACGCCTTCGGTTCCATCTGAACCCAGTCCGGAAAGTATCACGGCAATGGCCTTATCCCCGTAATCAACAGATAGAGAGATCAAAAACTTATTAATGGTGAGATGCGGTGTTGGTATGCCTTGCTTTTCCGTGAGGTACAATCTTCCGTCGAGGATTGTCATGAATCGGTTATTGGGTATCAGGTAAACCTTGTTAACGGATACCTCAAGGCCATTTTGAGCTTCGATTACTTCAAGCTTGCTATGCCGTGAAAGCAATTCAACCATTCTGCTCTTGAAATCAGCGGACAAATGCTGAATGATCACATACGCAGCTCCGTCTAAAGGGGTGTTGTCAAAAAAGTGATTTATTTCTTCCATTCCACCGGCAGACGCTCCAATGGCAATGACATGGTGAGGTTCTATCTGAGACATATTCGATAAAGATTAAACAACGATACAGCGGGAAGTCCGCTGTAAGGAACCATTCCGCTACGGCTTCAGGAAATATAAACATTTAATTTGGTAAACCATACATGCGTATTGTTGTCTTACTATCACGATTACGATTTCTTGTATGCCTGGTTCTCTGCAAAGGAGCACAGACCCAAGTCAACCCATGATGCTGCCGGACGCGCTATTCAAATCTAAGGGATTCAATCGGGTCCAGCCTGGAAGCTTTGCTGGCCGGATAGTAACCTGAGATAATACCAACAAAAACACAAACGGCGAGGCCGACCAACATCCATGTCCACGGCATTACAAATACCGTGATACTCATCATACGTGATAGAAGATTGCCTATCCCTATACCGAGAATTATCCCGGCGATCCCACCCAACAGACAAACGACAATTGCCTCGATAAGGAATTGTTGACGAATCCGCTGCGGCGTGGCACCTAATGCCTTTCTCACTCCTACCTCGCGTGTCCGCTCAGTCACAGAAACAAGCATAATATTCATTAATGCAATAGATGCCCCCAGCAGGGTGATAAACCCAATACCAAATCCTCCAAACCTTAAGCCAGCGGTAATACTTTCAAGTTCCTGTGCCAGTGTTTCACTTTTTTCCAACTCAAAAGAATTTACCTTACCTGGGGTGTCACGGCGAATAGACCGCATCACACCAGTAGCTTCACCCATAGCATAATCCATCTGCGCCGGATCGGTTATCCCAACAGTAAGTTCATAGTCAAGCCCCCGGCCTTTAGCCATCTGGTTGCCTTTAATGACCGGCACGAAGACCATGTTGTCATAATTGTCGTCTGAGAGCTGTCCTTTTTCTTTCAAGACACCGATCACACGAAACTGCACACCCGAAAAGGTTACTTCCGTGCCTATCGGTTCTTCTTTACTCTTATACAAAGTTGTATATATCTTGTGACCAATAACCGCGACCTGGGAGCCGTATTCAGTTTCGAGTTTGGAGAAATTTCTTCCCTTCGCTACCTCAAGCCCTTTAATGGCCATATAATCTTCATTGATGCCTGCTACAAAGACGTTAGGATTTGTTTTTTTCGACATGTATTTCACTTCAGCAATGTCCGTGATTGATGCTGAAAGACTTACTGTTGCAGGAAGGTTATACTGATCAATAAATTTGAATGCTTCATTCATTTTCAGCGGGGTAAATGACTTTTCGGTAACTCCACCCCGGTTAGAACCTCTGTTGGTCTTGGAACGTATGTCAAATGTGTTCACCCCAAGAGAAGCAAGGCTTTCGTTTACGGAAGCTTCGATGCCGTCGATAGCGGTGAGGATGCCGACAAGTGAGGTGATCCCAATCGCTACGATCAGGGAGGTGAGGACAGAACGGAGTAGATTTGCTTGAACAGACCTCAGGCCTTCTTTAAAATTCTCGATCAGATTCATTTTTCAGAAATAAATTTATCGCTCCTAATACGTTGATGAAATATCCCGGAATATTACACTTATGGCTAAATAAATTATCTGAGGCAACCTTCTTCGCAATAATCCTTGAAAAAATGGCGGTATTTCCATATCTGAACAGTAAATTTATAGTACCTAACGTGGAAACTGCATGAAGCGTAGCATCTTTTTGATCATTTTTTTAGCGATAGCCTCGGTGATCAGGGCCAATTCGATCTTCATTCCTATGGATGAGAAGCAAGTTAATCATCTGAAGGCTTATGGGATCGCTTATTGGATTCTGCGAAGTGAACTGGAGGTTGACTGGCTTTTGAACTATCGGGGCGGAAGCTTCATGTGCGATTATCACCCTGCCATTCAGAATGAGCTGGTGATCCGGGGCGTAAGCTTTGAAATCATTTCAGACGCTCAGACAAATCAGATCATATCGGAAATATCAAGCCCGGCTGCAAATTACGATATAATGAAGCTCGAGAAATATCCCAAGATCGCCGTTTACTCGCCGAAGTCGAAGCTGCCCTGGGACGATGCCGTCACGCTGGTCCTTACATATGCAGAGATACCTTATGACGTTATATTTGACGACGAAGTAATGGAGGGCGTTTTACCAAGATATGATTGGCTGCATTTGCACCATGAAGATTTCACAGGTCAGTATGGAAAGTTCTATGTTCAGTACAGCAACATGCCCTGGTACATTGAGCACCAAAAAGAGGCAGAGGACCTGGCCCGCAAGCATAACTTTCATAAAGTATCACAGCTTAAGCTTATTGTCGCAAAAAAGATTAACGAATTTGTGTCCGGAGGCGGCTTCATGTTTGCCATGTGCTCAGCGACGGACACCTACGATATAGCGCTGGCTGCAGAGGGTATAGACATTTGTGAACGGATGTACGATGGAGATCCGGCCGACGCGAAAGCCCAGGTAAAGCTGAACTACGATAATACCCTCGCATTCACAGGCTTTAAGCTTGTTATGGATCCGCTGCAATACGAATTCTCAGACATTGATAACCAGGTGAACGAGCGGGGACTCCGACAAGACAACGACTACTTTACCCTTTTCGAGTTCTCGGCAAAGTGGGATCCTATTCCCACAATGCTTACGCAGAATCACACGCGTGTGGTCAAAG
>JANNPM010000043.1:0-4802 GCA_031400145.1 Chryseolinea sp.
CCAGCCGGATGATGAAAATATTCTCTCCCTGATATTGAAGATGAAAGGGAAGAATATCAGGTGTATTCGGCCAGAAGTTTGGGCGAAAATAATTCCGCGATGGGCCATTGACGAGCTCCGTCATATAATCCATGAGCTCCAACTTGCTGACTCTCCAGGTAAAATATGTATAAGATTGGGTAAACCCTGCTTTAGCAAGTGACGCCATGATCCGCGGACGCGTGAAGGCTTCAGCAAGAAATACTATATCGGGATATTCTTCATTTACCTCTTCAATAACCCACTGCCAAAAGAGCGTTGGCTTGGTATGCGGATTGTCAACACGAAAAACCGTCACACCCTGTTCTATCCAATAGGTAATAACAGACTTTAATTCTTTCCACAATGCTTTCCAGTCTCGCGTCTCGAAATTAAATGGATAAATATCCTGATACTTTTTAGGGGGATTTTCAGCGTATTGGATCGATCCATCCGGACGTTGTTTGAACCAGTCGGGATGATCCTTCACATACGGATGATCCGGCGCACATTGGAAGGCCAGATCCAACGCAATAGCAAGTCCATGCTTTTTGGATTCATCAATTAACTTCTTATAATCCTCCAGCGTTCCGAGCTCCGCGTGTATAGCCTTATGCCCCCCTTCGTCACTGCCGATTGCCCAAGGCGAACCAGGGTCTCCGACGTCAGCCTTTACGTTATTATTTTTTCCCTTTCGGTGAATTTTTCCAATTGGGTGGATCGGAGGAAGATACAGAATATCAAAACCCATTGATGCTATTCGCGGGAGCAACCTTACAACATCCTTGAACGTTCCGTGATTCCCTTCCAGTGACGCCGACCGGGGAAACAGCTCATACCACGCGCTGAAGTTTGCTTCGTGGTGCTCCACTGCAATTCTAAGCTCCTTCGTGTACTGTGTTTCGTGTTCGACCAGCGGATAATCGTAAACAATCTTTTCAAATTCATCCGACAACACATAGTCTATGGCGCTTTCATAAGAACCTTCGAATTTCCGGATTGCCTCTTCCAACATATGATTCTTTTTGCCAGCAAGTGTCTTAAGGAATGCTGCACCTTCTAACAATTCAACATGAACATCCATCAGTGCCTCCGCCTTTTTCACGAATCCGTCGTACCATGTTTCAAAATGATCTACCCATGCCTTGATGGTGAATACGTAGTTGGACTTTTCAGTAACATAAAAGGAACCTGTCCACTGATCATTTCCTTTTAGCAACATTTCAGATTGCTGCCATGACCTTTCCTTTTCCCTTTTATATAACACCACAGCTCTGACATGATCGTGCCCGTCACTCAGAATATCAGCCGTTACGTCGACACGTTCGCCGGGTGTTCTTTTTGACGCATAAAGACCCTGATCAACCTGTGGCTGAACATTTTCAATAATGACTCGTGAAGTTCCTTTTACATCTATCATTTCTTTCAATTCAAATTACAAGCAGACTACGCCGGCAGTTTATCTCCCCGGCAGTCAATTTGACGTTGCCGGGCAAGTCAAAAACTATCTTGTCAAACGCAGTTAAGTGTCTGGTCACGGCGAGGGTAATATCGACATCAAACACATTGTTCATTACAAGCAGTTTCTAGTCTCCAGTCGCTGCGTTTAAAACTTACCACTTCGGCTGCGTTAGTGGTGACAGAAGTATATTGAACCCTCCTCAACTATTTAATTTTAAAGATAAACGAACTAAAGGGTTTGCACTTTAATTCAAATGTGAAATCCTTATTAAATCCCACTTCAGCTTCCCGCCACAAAATATCCCTGGCGATATAGTCCGCTGTCTCGTTGAGGCCCATACGTGCAAGAACTTCCTGCGGTATCTGCACCTTGATGTCATGCACGGTTGCATTGAAGCTGGTAACTATCAGCAGCCTTTCGTCGTCCGCGTATCGCACAAAGGCATGGACCTTATTGTTAAAGTTTCCAATTTTATGATTGTGTGCTGTGATGTCATGATATTCACCAACGATGATTGCCGGGCTGGTTATGGAAAGCGTAAGCAAGTCGGCATAGACTTGTCGAAGCTGTTTTTGTTCAGCGCTGAGCGAGTCTCCGGTGAATTTGCCTCCGGCCATCCACTTCTGGTGTTCAGGCATTCCCCAATAATCATAAATAGTGGTTCTGCCATCATCCGCCTGAAATCCTTCATTTCCTGCTCCTGATTCTCCCACTTCCTGTCCGCAGTATATCATTACCGGCCCGCGGTCAATGGTAGCACTGATAACCATCGCGGGGATTCCCTTCCATGGATCGCCGGCAAAAAAACGCGAAGCGATACGCTGCTCGTCATGGTTCTCCATAAAGTGCAGCATATTATCATTTATTCCTGCGAGGCTGGATTGAATGGCATCGATGTCCAGCGTACTGCGTTCGCCGGCTGTCAACAAACGTAGCGTATCATACAATTTAACCTTGTCATACAAGTAGTTGAATTTTCCCTTTTCGATGTAGGCGCGATAAACGTCCGCATTGTAAATCTCTGCTATAAAGATGATGTCGGGGTTTGCAGTCTTCACTTGCGGTATCGCCCAGGCCCAAAATTCTACAGGCACCAACTCCGCCATGTCGCAGCGGAAGCCGTCGACCTTCTTCGAAGCCCAGAACAGGAGGATGTCTTTCATCTTTATCCACGTATCGGGAATAGGATCAAAATAGTTTTTACGCTCGTTGAGGTAATCAACGCCGTAGTTCAGTTTCACCGTTTCATACCAATCCGTTACTGAAGGGTTCGGGGCAAACACATTATTGCCGGTAGCCTTCGCGGGATTTTCTGCGAATACACCATCCCTTAATCCCGGAGAGCCGGAAGGTTTGGCCGCAGCCGCTCTCGGCGGAATAAAAGCGTGGCCGGGTATGTAGTAAAAATTGTTTGAAGGCAGGAACGCCAGCTCCGGGTTATCGCCAGATCCGAGATCCGTTACTCCTGCGGGCTTAACGTCTGATTTATAGTTGCGGGCAACATGGTTGGGTACGAAATCTATCAGCACTTTTAAACCGTGATCGTGTGTCCTCTTTACAAGTTGCTCAAACTCTTTCATCCTGTTAGCAACAGTAACGGCCAGATCCGGGTTAACATCGTAATAATCCTTTATCGCATACGGAGAACCGGCGAGGCCCTTCACCACGTCCGGATCGTCCGGTAAAATGTTGTCGGCGGAGTAGTCTGTAAGAAGAGCATGCTCAATCACGCCAGTGTACCAGATGTGGGTGACACCGAGAGATTTTATTCCTTCGAGAGCCCTGTCATTGATATCATTAAATTTTCCCACACCATTCTCGTCCCTGGTGCCGTACGTTTTATTTGTAGAGTTTTTGTTACCAAATAGACGTGTCATCATCTGGTATATAGTCAATTTACCCGAAGTGTGCTTTGCAGACATAAGTGGTGGTATTTTTTCTTTTGGCTTTGTGCAACAAATTAAAAGGCAGGCAAAGACCAGACAAGTTAATGGACGTCTCATAGGCTTGAATTTAAAAAGAAAAGACAGCTTTAGCGCTGCCTTTTTCCAATCGTTCGGAGAAGCTCATGCCACGGCCTTTACTACCTTGCGCGATCGGAAACAATAAAAAGTCAAGACGCCTATACAAATCAAAAGCCCCATAAATTCCCTTGCTTCTTCGATATACCAGTGCTCCATTTTTGCCACGTCATCAAAAAGCGCAGACTTATCTTCCTGCTTCAGCCATTCCAGCACTCCCGGGACATATACTGCGCTGTAACCGCCAAACAATACAATCAGTGCGATCAAAAATCGCTTTGGATAGAATTCAAAGATAGCCATTACAGACAGCACCGCCATCGTTCCATAGATCAATATCCAGATTAATGGATCGGGATCGTTCACCTGAAGAAAGGCAAAAAGCAGGAACATTACGGCCAGTAAAAAGTTAACGACTCTCATCCGCGAATGCGTTGTAGATCCCTCCTCAAAGAATGGTCTTTAAATACTTAGCCGATGCAGCAACACTGTCGATCGGAGCAACAGGATAGTTTTCCTGCTCAACATACCACCTTTTCAACCCAGCGGCTTCTGCGTGGGCGAACAACTCCTTAAAATTAATGGATCCCGTCCCAACATCGGCGTTTTTGAAGCGGTCTGTTTTGTCCATGTCCTTTATATGCCATTGCTCGAATCTGCCGGGATACTCCTTAAAATATCTAACCGGGTCGTTTCCGGCGTTAACGACCCAGAAGATGTCCATTTCCATGCTCACCTTTTTCGGGTCAAGCTCCTTAAGCATCACATCATACGGTATCTGGCCATCCACCATATCGAATTCAAAGGCGTGGTTGTGATAGCCTAAGCGTATGCCGTTTTGATTGCAGACCTCCCCTGCCGCGTTTAGTGCAACACAAATCTTTTTATAGTTGTCTATTGATTTACGTTCCGGTTCATTCACGTATGGAACTACCATAAACTCCTGGCCATTTTTCCTGGCGTCCTCGACCGCCTTTTTCCACCCACCGCCCCTGGCTATATCCAGGTCATAATGTCCGCTTGTAATTTTCATACCCAATCCCTTGGCATATTTACAGAACTCAGTGAAGTCCAGGCCGAAGATCTTGCCATCGCTATAACCGTATGTTTCCAATGAATTGTATCCATAGCTGGCCACTTTATGTAACACACCTTTTGGATCTTTGTCGATTGTATCGCGCAAGCTATAGAGTTGAAGCCCGATTCCTTTCTGGGCTTTTGCTGCCGCCAGAAACGACGGGAGCGACAACAACCCTACCGCCGCAAAGGATGTTGTCTGAACAAATTCTCTTCTTTTCATA
>JANNPM010000004.1:0-4311 GCA_031400145.1 Chryseolinea sp.
TTTCCCCAGGAATCCAGCAGCACAATTATCACCGGGCGTTGCGCGATGGTGACTTTCATCACCAGGCAGCGGCCAGAATGTCCCACCGGGCATTTTTCATACGTCAGGTTTGTATCGATGCCATTTCCGGCAATATCCTGAAGAAAAAATTTTCCGAGCTCATCCTTCGCTACCAGGCAGGAATAGAAACCAGTACTACCGAATTGACTGGCGGCTACCACGGTGTTGGCGGCAGAACCACCCGCAGACATCCTGCTTTTCTTCATATCAATGACCTTCATCAGTTCCAGTTGGCGCTTTTCATCGACCAGGGTCATTACCCCCTTTTCGATATTGTTTTGCGCAAAGAAATCGTCATCCACCTCGGTTACGATGTCTATAATGGCGTTACCAATTCCATAAATGTCATACTTCTTCATCGGGCATTTTTTCGCAATAATAGGTAAATGGAATTACAAAGCTGCAGACCATTGTTCATAATGGCCTCACTTGCTTCCCTTATGCGGTAGACTCAGTGTCATTCTATACTTTTGTGCGCGGTTTGGGTAGTCCGTGATCAGGCCGTCAACGCCCATGCCTTTAAGTGAAAGCATGTCTGCGACCTCATTCACCGTCCAGGGCACAACGCGTATTTTTAAGTGATGCAGCTGCTGTACTTTCTCACGTGAGAGAAGCTTGAAGTAGGGACTGTATATGGCGGGATGAAATCCGAGGGCGGTAAGGTTTGCATCTACGGATCGCGTGTTCTCAACCAAGGCAGCCAATCTGATCTCCGGATACTTCGTATGCCAATATTTGAGCACTCTGAAATCAAAGGATTGAATCACCAATCGTTCGAGCGGAATGTATTCGTCCATCACCGCGTATACCAGGTCCGAGTATTCCTCGACCGCCGGATGAAATTTCCTGTCTGTTTCCGGTGTGCTCTTTATCTCAACATTATAGTCCACTTCATAAGATCCATAACTTTTTATTCTGTTTTCCACTGCGGTAATCACATCTCGCAGCAGTGGTTTAGCAACCTGCATTTTTTGTTGCTGAGGAAACCGCTCATTCAATTTTGAACCACAATCGAATGTTAACAGCTCTTCATATCGCATACGATAGATGTTATACTTTTTCTCATCCTTTGATGAAATACTGCTTCCGGAAGAGTCAAGACATATACTTCCGGAAATCCAAGGTTCATGCGAAACCACCACTTGTTTATCTGAAGTGATGACAACATCCAATTCGATCGTTGTCACACCTGAGTCCAGCGCCATGAGGAATCCTGGAATAGTATTTTCGGGCATTAAGCCCCGTGCGCCGCGATGGCCCTGGATATCGAATTTTGGAATATACTGTCCGACTGCACCATGCGCTGAAAATATGGCACCGAAAAATAATAACCTGAAGATCATTCGTAAAGATAAGCTGATGCGCCGCAGCTTACAACATTTTCTGCGGTCAGTGGATCTAACTGTTTATATATCTTTTACTTCAAGCTTGTATCCAACACCATGAATCGTTTGAATTTTTACCGCGGCCTCATCTTTGAAAATTTTTCTCAGCCGTGAAATAAATACATCCATACTTCTACCCACGAAATAGCCTTCGTCCTCCCAAATTGCCTTTTGAATGATATCCCGCTCGATAATCTGATTCCTATGAATGCAAAACAGCCGCAGTAGCTTCGCTTCTTTTGTTGTAAGCCTGACTTCACAATCGGATGTAGTTATTCGTTGTTCACTAAAATCGAATGTAAACCGCGCGAGATTATACATTGCATGCCGATCGGCTTTCGTCGGAGCTTTGTAGACACGTTTTAAGATTACCTCAATGCGGAGCAGAAATTCTTCCATGCTAAACGGCTTGGTGATGTAATCATCAGCGCCGATCCTGAAGCCGTTGATACGATCTTCTTTTAGAATTCTTGCTGTAAGAAAGATTATCGGAACGTCTTTACTCAGCTTTCTTATATCCCCCGCAAGTGTAAATCCGTCCTTTCCAGGAAGCATCACATCCAAAACGCAAAGGTCGAAGGTATCTTTCATGAAAGCACTCAGGGCAGTCTGTCCATTGCTGACGGCAACAATCGAATACCCATGCATCTCCAGACTATCCTGAATGACGAAACGCATATTCTCATCGTCCTCCACTAACAGCACCTTTCTTTGCATGCTAATAATTTTGGAAATACAGCTCAAAGCAACTGCCTTTTGAGCCCTCACCCGCAAGTCTGACTCTGCCCTGATGTGCATTGACAATGCTTTTTACATAGGTCAACCCCAGGCCGAAACCCTTCACATCATGCACGTCGCCTGAAGGTGCCCGATAAAACTTTTCAAAAATGAAAGGCTGCGCCTTCTCGCTGATGCCGATACCCTTATCTGAAATAGAAATACATACCCCCTTTTCTTTGTCTGTGGTGCACACGGTGATATCCGGCGCGTCCGGCGAGTATTTGTCCGCGTTGTCCAGCAGGCTGTAGAATATGTTTTTCAAGTGAAAGGGATCGCCAATCATTACTGGATTCGTCGCCTGAAGATCAGTTCTTAGTTGTCCTCCGCGACGTTGAATACGCAGCGTGAAGCTTTTGATGACTTCTCCAATGATCGTGTTAACGTTCACTTCCTGTTTATTGAGAATAAGTTGCCCCTTGTCAAGCATTGCTGTCTGCAGCACCTGCTCTACGTGAACTTTCAAACGTTGATTCTCCGATGAAATGATCTCCGCATAGTGGGTCATCCTCTCCCGTGAAAGACGTACGCTGCTTTTAGCAAGCACCTCGCTTGCAAGGGCAATGGTTGCTATCGGTGTCTGAAGCTCATGCGTCATGTTATTAACAAAATCTGTCTTCAGCGTCACAAGGTTTTTTTGTTTTATCAGATCGAATATGAGGTAGGAGAAGATCCCAAGGACTACGAAGGATGTGATAGCTGACGCAATCCAAAGACTCATCCTATAGACCACGTCCGTTGCTTTTTCCGGGAAGGTAACTTCTAAATTAAATGTAGCATGTCGAGGTAAAACCCTTTCCGTACAAATCGCCTGCGCACCAGACAACGCACCGTTTGTATAGAAGTTGCCAAAGGCCAGCGTTTTCTTCTGCTGCTCAATTACGCTAAGTTGAAACGGAAGGAGAAGTCCATGTTTTACAAATACGGACCTGACAGTTGTATCAAGTGACGGATAATCGATCGAATGCATTTTCTTTACCTCAAATGCATTCGACGCAACCTGCGTTACAGTAATTTGCGCGGATGAATCCCCTTGACTTTTTAAGAGCTTGTCGGCCACATCCCGGAGGGCCACATTGATGGTGGAATTTAGTTCCGACTCTTCCAGCTCATATACTTTAGTGAACCAATAGACCTGGACGCTTAACAGCCCCGCGAGTGCGATCAGGGCAAAGACAATCATCGCACGATACATTCCCCTTTTGCCCATATGTTTTATTCCTCGTATAAAAGTAACAAGTTCATCGGGGCAAGCTTAAAAATTTACATTTCGTTAACATCATTTTACATCGCCTTTGCAAAAAAGTGCCATCGGACGGGTAGGTTTGATCAAAAGTTGCATTATGAAAACCCTCAATTGCGTCATCCTATTGCTTTTCACATTTTTTATTGATGAAACGTCTGGACAGGCTCTGGTCCCTGTGCGCTATACCGTCGATGCGCAGGCAAGTAAAATAAAATGGACCGGGTATTATTTGTTCAGTTTTGGAGAACACTTCGGTAGCATCCGTCTCATAAAAGGCGAAATTCTTGAAGACAAAGGTTCAATCGTTGGAGGCTCGTTTGAAATCGACATGCGCAGTATTAAAAACCTTGATATGCCTAATGACGAGAACGCACGCTCATTGGCGGACCATTTGATGAATGAAGACTTTTTCAATTCCTCCGCTTATCCAACTTCAACGTTCAACATTCTCCGAAGTGAGGCCATCAAGGATGTCAGTCCAGGACAACCAAATGTCGATCTCATTGGCGAATTAACAATAAAGGGTGTGAAGAAACCGCTGAAATTCCCCGCGCACGTAACTGTCGCCTCCGGCGCATTACAGGCCGACGCGCGATTTAAGTTTGACCGGACGTTGTGGGGTGTACACTATAACTCCGGAAAGATTTTCTCCGATGTAGGTGACGGTGCCATTTCAGACGCCATCGCTCTTGAAATAAGTCTGACTGCAAAAAAGTAACACCAATCACATCAAACGATCTACCTATGAAAACAACCGTCTTTCTAATACTGTTAATGTTACCGAATCTGGCGATCTCATTGAATCCTTCTGACCGAGTGGGCAAGATCTACCTAAGCCGCGAC
>JANNPM010000055.1:0-14526 GCA_031400145.1 Chryseolinea sp.
TGAGTGCCAAGGCGCGAAACATCCGGATACTGGAAGATAAGAATCACTTGCAAGTGGAGGCGTTTATTCAAACAGATGCCGCCGTGAACCCGGGCAATAGCGGTGGGGCGTTGGTAAATCTGAAAGGAGAACTTATTGGAATTAACTCAGCCATTGCTACCTCATCCGGCAGTTTCCAGGGATATTCGTTTGCAATACCTGTAAGTCTCGTGAAGAAGGTTATGGATGACCTTGTAGAGTTCGGCATGGTTCAGCGCGGACTGCTTGGTATCCAGATACGGGACGTAGATGCAGGCGTTGCGGAAAGCTATAATCTTCAGGTGAATCAAGGTGTTCTTGTTGATCACGTCAATAGAGAAAGCGCCGCGGAGCAGGCAGGGATCCTGAATGGCGACGTGATCATTGGCATCGAAGGACATATTATCAATTCTGTTTCGGAGCTCCAGGAGTGGGTTGCCCGTAATCGTCCTGGAACGGAAATCACCGTGTCGTATATACGCAACGGTATTACAAGTGATGTCAAGGCCCGCCTCAGAAACTTTCAGGGGCTGGAGACGGTGGAGAAAAAAACTGTGAAGCATGACTTCAGCGGTGTTCAGATCGAGGATGTTCCTTACCAGGAGCTGGCTACCCTCCAGCTTGAAGGCGGTGTTCGCGTTAAAGAAGTCGTCTCCTCGAAATGGCTGCAGACGGGCATCAAAAAAGGATTTGTGATAGCCTATATTGATAAGGTGCCCGTCGATAACGTGGAAGACCTTAACCGTATCCTGGATTATAAAAAGGGCGGAATTCTCATTGAAGGTTATTATCCTGGCGGACAAAAGGGAACCTATGGCGTTGAATGGTAGCGTCACCCATCTCCCTTAAATTCTTAGCTTTGCCCCCGGTTAAAGGTTAATGTAAGCAACCAATGAAAGACTTTGGTATTAAGGAAGCGGTGTCGACGCTGAAACTAAAGAAAAACAATCCGGGCGTCTCGACGGGCATTGTCTGGTTACGTGGTAATGGCAAACGCATCGAATCATTTTCTCCGGTCGACGGCAAGCTTATAGGCACTGTTCAGTCAGCCGACGAAAAAAATTTTAACAAGGTCGTAGAGACCGCATCCCGCGCATTCGTGGTCTGGCGCACATGGCCCGCACCAAAGCGCGGTGAGATCGTCCGGCAGATAGGCGAGGCGTTGCGAAAGAACAAGGAGCCGCTTGGAAAACTCGTCTCCTATGAGATGGGGAAATCTTATCAGGAGGGTCTTGGAGAGGTCCAGGAGATGATAGATATATGCGACTTCGCGGTTGGATTGTCGCGGCAACTGCATGGAGTTACGATGCATTCAGAAAGGCCGGAACATCGCATGTATGAACAGTGGCATCCGGTTGGTATTGTTGGCGTTATTACCGCGTTTAACTTCCCTGTCGCAGTATGGTCATGGAATGCAATGCTGGCGTGGATATGCGGAGATGTTTGTATCTGGAAGCCTTCTGAGAAAACGCCGTTATGCAGTATTGCCTGCCAGCATATCATTACCAAGGTCTTTAGAAAGAATAAGGTGCCGGAAGGTGTCTCGAGTGTTGTGAATGGAAACTTCGCCGTAGGTCAGCTGATGGCAAGTGATGAGAGAATTCCGTTGATATCGGCGACTGGGAGCACACGTATGGGAAGGGCGGTAGCCGGAACGATTAGTGAGCGGTTGGGGAAGGCATTATTGGAACTTGGCGGGAATAATGCAATCATCATTACAGAGCACGCCAATCTTGATATTGCAATACGCGGCGCGCTATTCGGCGCTGTCGGAACAGCGGGACAGCGATGTACTACTACGAGGCGACTCATCGTTCAGGAGAATGTTTTCGAAGAAGTGACCAGGCGGCTGAATGCTGCGTATAGCCAGCTTGTTATTGGCAATCCATTAGATCCTGATAATCACGTAGGGCCGCTTATCGATAAGCTGGCGGTAAAGATGTACCGGAATGCATTGAAAAAAATCGTAGACGCTGGGGGCAAATTTATTGTCAGAGGTGGTGTGCTACAGGGGAAGGGTTATGAGTCGGGGTGTTATGTCAAACCTGTAGTGGCAATCGTGCAGAATAGTTTTGACATCGTGCAGACCGAAACCTTCGCACCGATATTATACCTGATTAAATATCGTACTATTGACGAAGCGATTGCACTCCAGAATGGTGTGAAGCAAGGCTTATCTTCAGCCATCATGACGGATAACTTGCAAGAAATGGAACACTTTCTTTCAAATGTCGGATCGGATTGTGGAATTGCCAACGTCAATATTGGTACTTCAGGCGCGGAAATAGGGGGGGCATTCGGAGGTGAAAAGGAAACAGGCGGCGGACGTGAATCCGGCTCGGATGCATGGAAGGTATACATGCGGAGACAAACCAATACAATTAACTATGGCAAGACGCTGCCTCTTGCCCAGGGAATAAAATTTGACATCTAGCAGAAGTTTGCAAATAGGACACAAACTCTTATTTTTACAACCCATTTATTTTAGCTCTTATGGCGGCAAAGAAATATCGAACGGTCATGCTCATTGATGACAATGAAATTGATAACCTTATCAATCAGAAGATGATCGAAGCGGCGGCCATAGCTGACAATATTTACACCCATACTGGCGCAAAGAGTGCGATTGAGTTCCTGAGGAATATGGAGAAGCTGGATGTTGCAGGTCAGGTGTTGCCCGATGTCATCTTCCTGGACATTGATATGCCGCTTATGGATGGTTTTCAGTTCCTTGACGAGTTCGAAAAGCTTACGCTTATAGCAAAAAAGAAGTGCAAGATCGTAATGCTTACATCGTCCATCAATCCTCAGGATTTCAATCGATCAAAGAAGTACGATAATGTGAAGCTGTATTTGAATAAGCCGCTTTCACATGACAGCATTCTGAAGCTTGATCTCTAGCGTAAGCTAAAATTCGGTCAGCAGCTCGACAAATTTGTCATCCAGCTTGATAAGCTTCGTTGGTGCAAAATAATCCACGTGAATCGCGTTCAGCTTGGGGATAACATTGTGGATCTTCTTTGCCTTTTCTTTTTTTGCCTCGCTTGTGGCAATCTTCAGGATTTTCAGAAACAACTGGATATTTTCGCAATTGTCCTTACCGGATAACCTGATCTGCCGTTGAATACTATTTGATAATTGACTGAATAATTCAAAGTCACGAAGCAGCGTATACTGCAGGGCTAAAAGCGATTTGATTTCTAATTGCGCGTATGGGTATTTTTTAAGGCTCACATCGTTAAGCAACCCGTTGATCTGTTTAGCCGCCTCTTCAAATTTGCCTACGTAATAACTCGATATCGCCCTGTAAAGTACATAGACAATATGCTTTGGAAGATCCATCATATCGATTTCGTAGTCGAGGAAGATGGCTTCGTTCTCGGTATAGAGTTCTGTCTCCGTACCTGTACGTATATGACGTTCGATCTTGGAGATCAGAAATTGAGGTGGAAAGGTAAATGTTGAATAATTGACTAACAGGTTTGCACAGGCGTCATTTACTTCTTCGTAGTATTTTTCAGCCTGGCGATAGACGTTGTAGTGGTTATAGTATTCGAGCTTGAGGAACTCAAATACAAGGTTCATGTGATAGTAGATCGAATCGAGATGATAAATCTCAAAAACCTTTTGAACCTTCTCAAATATGTCTTCAATGGATTCCCCATCCTGTTGCATATTATCGTCGACTTCAACAAACAGCCTGTGAAAAATATACATGCAGCTCTGGTAAACATAAAGCCTGTGGGATTCGTATAGTTTGGCAACGTTCTGCATCTCTTTCATCAGCAGCACGAGGCCGAGCTTCTCTGTCTCCCCTGCATTCAGCATGAAATCTCCATACTTCTTGAAATAGTCAGCAAGCAGGTCTTCGGCCTTATCAACCGCCAGCATGTAAGCCACGTGCCGGTTGTAAAGCTGCGAATATTGGAAATAGTCAGGGGAGTTGATGTTTAACTTTTTCAGCGATTTGTAGATCACCGTCAGTTCATTTGCCAGATCATAGTCTAAAAGCTCCTTCTCCAGCTTCTTCAAAGTTGCCACAGAAATTGCTTTCTTCTTGGTGAACAGAACCTCCGTGACATTGGCTACTTTTCTAAGTACATCGGTACGCGGGCTTTCAAGCTGGCCCATCAGGTACTCTTCGATCTTGAGATTCAGCCGCGACCGCAGGGTGTAATAGGCGTTGGCGTTTACATCCAGCTCCGTCATTATCTTGTTATCGGACAGCTGTCGTTCACGAAGAGATTTTAAAAGATAGGCCGATTTCTCAGCATTGCTTTCGATCAGGGAATCGTAGATCGTCTTGAAATCCTTTTCTGAAAGTTGCTTGATAATATTCTTAAGCTTTGCCATGCGTGCGCTGTAACAATGTGAAAATTTACAAAATTTATTACATCATACAACAGCCCTAACTGCTGTAAAGAAAAATCTTATTGTGACTTTGTAGTTTTACATCAACGGATGTAGTATCTAAAATAGTTGAGCCGAAAAATCATCATACTTATTGCTGTGCTGAACTTCTCCGTTCAGCTATTCGCTCAAGTCGAACGTCATGCCCTTCAAAGCATTCAGAAGGGTAGTTGGAGTAAGGCCAGAAGTCAACTCGGCAAGGTTGCACGGAAAGACTCGCAAAATATTGTATCGTCCTATGCACGGGCCTCCTACTTTTCTGCCAGTACTAACCCTGATTTCCAGCTCGATTCTGCTAACTACTATGTGCAAAGAGCGCTCGCTGACTTCCGACGATTGACCATAAAGCAACGCGCGCGGTTAAGACGTTTTCCAATCGACAGCATTCTTCTGACAACGTTGTCCATACAGATCGACAGTATTGCCTTTTGCCATGCACATGAATCAAACAAAATAACAGACTATCAACACTTCCTGGAATCCTACCCAACGGCAAGACAACGGTCGACGGCAGTCATGTTACGAGATAGTTCAGCCTTCCGGGAGACGCTGGTGACGAACTCACAGCAGTCATTTCGTCACTTTATCAATACTTATCCTGATGCATTGCAGATTCCGGAAGCGAAACGCAGATACGACCAGTTACTGTTTGATTCTTTGACCAGGGACAAACGAATGACAAGCTACCAACACTACCTTAAGGAACATCCCAACACCACAGTTATCCGTGAAGCCGCGCGTAACATCTTCGAGATCCAAACGGCATCCGGTACAGTTGAATCTTATCTTAAATTTATCCGCCAGGGAAACATCTATTTTACCCGCCGGGCATTAAACATTCTTTTTTACCTGCTCCCGCAGGATAAGCTTTCGCACCAACTGCCGGAGATTTTCCCTGGCGATTCCATAAAGATAGCGATCAGTTTGCTAGGAAGCTACGTTGCCCCGATCCTGCACAATGACAGGTTCGGTTTTATAGACCCGCTGGGAGGTTTAGTTATTGCTGCCGAATCCCAAAACATCGATGAAGAATACTTATGCGGAAATGTTGTGGAAGAGGCGATTGTGCTTCCGGATAAAGTTGTTGCGCGTAATGGTACCGTGATCGTTAATCACGCTGTTGACTTGATCGATGACATTGGCTATGGCTTTCTCCTGATTTCTACAAAGAACTGTACCCGGTTAGTTCACAAAACAGGATTTGAGGTCGGTCCATACTGTATCGATGGGGCCAGGGTGATCAACGGAAAGTTTCTTGCCCTTCAGGTCAAAGGAAAATGGGCTGTCTATACTTTCGCGGGCAGGATGCTCCTGCCATTTGAATTAAATGATATCAGAGCAATCGGCAGCGTGATTGTATTGAAGTATGATGAGAAGTTTCGGCTCGCGACGGAAGAGATGCTCGCCTCGTTCGCTGAAATCACTGACGGCATCTCGTCCCTCATGGAGGGAGATGAGCTCGTGGAATGGAGCGGAAAACGCTTATGGATCAAGCAAGGCCAGGTTCAACGGGTGCTGACACTTGCGCTGGATACGCTCGTGACTGTAGAACACCAGAATGTTTTTCCCGCTGCCGCAGGAATCATTCTTGACACTCCTGCAGGAACGCAATTGATTAATCAAACTGGTGAACAGTCACCTGTATTTATGGGCATCGAATCCAATAAATTCTGGACCTCCGTCAAGAGATCAGAAGGATGGTACCTCTATGATCCATTGATACATGCCCTTACCAGCAACCCATATGACACTGTTACCTTTAATGGTTCCGTAGCCATTGGGTCAACAACAGATAGTATTTATGTTCATTTTTCACCTGCCGCCGTGATAAAGATCAAGCGGCCTGCAAGGACTTTGGCCGTGGGAATGGATTCAGCCTTTTACCTGGTAGTGGAATCGGGGAATAAAAAAGATCTGTACGACGAGCGTGGGAAACGCCTCTTTTCTGTTCCGTATGACCGTATCCAATATATCGGCGAAGGATATTTTTCCGTTTACCGAAAGGAAAAGATCGGACTGGTTAATAGCACGGGCAAAATCGTGGTACCCGTTGAAATGGACGCGATAGGATCAATCCGCGAGGGAATGGCTTCGATTCTAAAGAATAAGAAATTCGGATCGTTCAATTGTACAAATCGCAAATTCATCGCACCTCAATACGCAAATAATCTGGTCCCATATAATGATAAACTGGTCATCGTTCTGACACAAGGCCTCTATGGGCTGGTGACCTGGGAGAATAAACTAATTGTAAAAGCCGGGTTTGACGAAATCCGATATTGGAATGATACTGCTGCCTTTGTACGAAAGGAATATCAATGGATGATATGTGAGATAAAAACCGGCGCCATCCTTATGGACGGAATCCGGCACTACAAACTTATCCGCGACGATGCAAGGGACAAGCTGGCCATCATAAACGCCGGTCACAACTTTGGCGTCATCCACAATCAAAAGGGTGTCGTCATTCCATTGTCTTTCACTGATATTGTCAATGTCGGGTCCGCCAGGCAACCGCTTTATTTTGCCGAAAAACGTATTGAGGAAGCAGACCTGTTTGTGGTTCTTTACTACAACGCTTTGGGTGAAATGGTCCGCAAGGAGGTGTACGATCAGGACGACTATGAGCGCATCTATTGCCCGAACAATTAATCCGCCATTTGTGAAGTATTAATTTCTTAAGTTGGGCTAATCCTTAACTTGCGGGTCAATTAAACTTCTATGTACTTCAAGGCTATCACATTATCGCTTATTCTCGTCATGGCACAGACCATGATGGCACAGAAAGCCGCGGATCGTCCAAAGCTAGTGGTCGGAATTGTGGTTGATCAGATGCGGCAGGAATACCTGTACAGATTTTATGATAAGTTTGGAACGGGGGGATTCAAAAGGCTCATTAACGATGGCTTTATGATGCGCAACGCGCATTATAACTATACGCCTACTGTTACCGGGCCCGGGCACGCATCGGTGTACACAGGGACAACGCCCGCGATACATGGAATTATCGGAAATGAATTTTATGACAAGAAGGCAAAGAAATTTGTAAACTGTGTAGAAGATCCGTTGTTTAAAACAGTGGGGAGTGAATCTGTCGAGGGCGATGTCTCACCAGCAAGACTTTTATCCTCAACATTAACAGATGAGTTGAAGTTATTCACCCAAAAGAGGTCTAAGGTAATTGGCATATCTTCGAAAGACCGAGGAGCAGTATTGCCCGCTGGCCACATGGCGGACGCCGCCTACTGGTACGATGGGAAATCCGGCAAATTCATTTCCAGCACGTATTACATGGCCAGGCTGCCTGACTGGTTAACCAAATTCAATGATCAGAATCTTCCCGAAAAATATCTTTCTCAGGACTGGAACACATTGCTGCCGATCGAACAATATGTGGAGAGCGGCCCTGACGATTCTCCCTACGAAAGGAAGTTCTCCGGGCAGCAGAAGTCGACTTTTCCGTACAAGGTTTCACAGCTACGGGTGAAAGGAAGTTATGAGTTTTTGAGCAACACCCCTTTCGCAAGCGACTATCTGACGGAACTGGCCAAGGCCATCATAACTAACGAGAAGATGGGCAGGACTACAGTGACAGACTTCTTGTGTATCTCATATTCGGCACCGGATGTAGTAGGCCACCGCACAGGTCCTAATGCTGTGGAAATTGAGGATATGTATCTGCGTCTTGACAAGAATGTTGAAGATCTTCTTGCTTCTCTTGACAAGTCCGTGGGTGCGGGAAACTATACAGTGTTCCTCACGGCAGATCACGGGGTGGCCGACGTACCGCAGTATCTGAAAGATAGTAAAGTGCCTGCCGGATATTTCAGCGAAGGTCAACTGAAAACGAAGCTCGACCAGTTTCTCAATACATATTACCCCGGCAAAAATTATATCGAGAACATCAGCAACGGTCAGATTTTTCTCAATCACGAAGCCTTTCAGCAGGATCCACGGACCGGTGGAATTGACATGATTATCGTTACCGAGCTGATCGGAAAATTTCTGATGACAGTTGATGGGGTAGCCAATTACTATACCTCGGCAATTATCCGCGAAGGAAATTTTAATGACGGAGGCGTTAAAGGATTTATTATCCGAAGTTATCATCCGCGTCGCTCTGGCGACATCGTTATTTCGCTCGAACCGGGATGGTTTGATGCTGTTTCCATCCAGGGGACAACGCATGGCTCACCCTATAGCTACGATACGCATGTTCCGGCGATATTTTACGGTTTTGGCATCAAGAAAGGTTCTTCTGTGCGCTATCATGCGATCACGGACATTGCGCCAACCCTGTCTGCATTGCTAAAGATCAAGTTTCCGAGCGGCTGTACCGGACAACCGATCGAAGAGATTTTCGAGTGAGGGCTTGATGCTAGCCCGCCCGATGTTTGCGTTGAAGGGCTGCGTAATAAATCGGAATACCGATAAGCGTGATAATCAGTCCGGGCCAGGTGAACTTTGGCTTGTAAATGATGAGTAACAAGCAAAACGTTACGCCCATCAGGATATAAATTGTTGGCAGGATAGGGTAGCCAAAGGCTTTGTAGGGACGTTCGGCATTGGGCCTGCTTTTGCGCAGTAAGAAGATACCCAATATTGTAAGCAGATAAAACAAAACGACGACAAACGAAACCATGTCAAGCAAGTCACCATACTTGCCACTTAAACTCCAAAGGCACGCAACAATGCATTGTACCCAAAGGGCAAGTTGAGGAACGGAAAACTTGTTAAGTTCTCCTGCCTGTTTGAAAAACAATCCGTCTTTGGCCATGGTAAAATATACCCGCGCACCCGCCAGTATCAATCCATTGTTGCATCCAAATGTAGACACCATGATCATCAGCGCAATTATGATCGTACCGACATTACCGAATATTGCATTGGAAGCCGCAACGGCCACCCTATCCTTTTCCGCGAACGCGATGTCGTGCAGGGGCAACACTGCAGTATACATGACGTTGGCGGAAATATAAATGATGCTTACGATAAGGGTACCCAAGAACAGGCTCAGGCCTATGTTCTTTTCCGGATTCTTGATCTCTCCTGCGATAAAAGTAACGTTGTTCCACGCATCGCTGCTGAATATCGATCCGACCATGGCAGCTGCGATCGCGCCAAAGGCCGCAATGGTAATATAACTTTGTACGCTGCCGTCAGCATCTAGACTGGTGAGATTCCATGCATCCGACCAATTGGCGCTCCATACTTCGCCATCCGCCATCACGAACCCAAAAATGATCAGTCCGAATAAACTCAGGAGCTTTGTTACGGTAAATGTCGTTTGAATGGCTTTCCCTCCCTTAATGCCCCGGGTATTAATGTATGTCAGCAGTACTATTATGACTATGGAGACTATCTGGGCAGGCGATACCTTTAGAAAACCAAGGTCAAGCAGAACCAGATCTTCACTGACTCCTGGCACCATGTAAGCCATAAACTTTGAAAATGCCACACCGACCGCAGCTATTGTGCCTGTTTGAATTACGGCAAAAAAGCTCCAGCCATAAAGGAAGGCGATCAACGGATTGAACGCTTCTTTCAGATAGACATACTGACCGCCTGCTTTAGGAAACATTCCGCTAAGCTCACCATAGCTGACGGCAGCCGAGATGGTCATAAAACCTGTAATAACCCAAACGGCAATAAGCCATCCTGCTCCTCCGACATTTCTCAGGATGTCGGCACTTACGATAAAGATCCCGGAGCCAATCATAGAACCCGCTACGATCATCGTAGCGTCCCACAACCCCAGTACAGGTTTGAACTTCGCTTCGCTCATGGATTACTATATAGTGTTTGTATGGAAGATAGCTAAAATATGTGCAAGCCTGCAAAGCAATCAAGGATACTCGTAACCAAACTGTTCCTTGATCTTTTTCCTCGTCATTTCCTGAATCGTTATTGTCATTGAAATATCTTCCAATGGACGATTAGATGGATCTTTAGGGACGACTGCAATTTTGTCGATCACCTCCAATCCCTTGATGACTTTGCCAAACACAGTGTATGATCCGTCGAGCATTGGTGCGCCACCTAACGTGGAGTATGCCTTCAGCTTATCGGGTGCAACGGTCTGGCTGATGTCCATGCCAGTCTCTTTCACTACGCGAGGTTTTAATCCGACGAATAGCTTCCGGAATTGTTCGTGGTCATTAGATTGGTACGCGGCGCCGAGCGAATCGAAAGCGCCTTTGTTGGCAGGATTCTTAAAGAATTTTTGCAAAGCCCTGTCGTATTTTATCTGATCGATGGTCATTTCTTCCTCATTCAGCACTCTGCCCTGAACAATGTAAAACTGACTTCCGCTGGAAGCCTTTTTGGGATTCTGCGCGTCGCCAAGCCGGGCGGCAGAGAGCGAACCCTTTTCATGAAAATACTTTGGAACGAATTCAGCTTCTATGGTATACCCTGGGCCACCGCTTCCCAGCATCTGACCGGGTTTGGCTTTCTTTGATTCAGGATCGCCCCCCTGAATCATAAAGCCCTCGATAACGCGATGAAACAGGGTGCTGTCAAAATAATGATCTTTCGCAAGCTTGATAAAATTTTCTTTGTGCCTGGGGGTTTCATCATAGAGAATGGCGACCATCTCGCCGTAGCTCGTCTTAATGAATACAATCTGCTCCTTCTTTTGGGCGCATCCGCTGGCGATGATGAAAGAAATTGAGATCGTGATGATTATTGATGTCCTGCGCATGTATTTTCTTTAGATGTTTGATGATTTACAGCAGCTCAATGCGGTGCCGGTTCTTCCCTGGGGCTGCGGATATGCTTAAGTATCTCCGCACCCCCTGTGATCAGCACTTCGTTCGCGACTGCTTCGCCAAGATTTTTTACGGCAGCGGGCTCGGCAGTGCCCTTTGCCTTGACAACCCGTTGCCCATCGAGTGATATAATTCCGCCTTTCAGCGTTATCAAACCGTTCTCCAGATGTGCATAACCAAACGCAGGTATGCTACATCCACCTTGCAACGTTCGGAGAAACGCGCGCTCTGCCCGCACGCAATGTTCTGTCTCGGGATGATTTACCCACCGTTCCAGGATCTCCTTCTTTTGAAAGCTGAGCTTTTTGTGACATTCTATCGCCAGCGTTCCCTGGCCAACGGCCGGAACAAAATAGCTGGTTTCAATCTTTTCGATAATCAGATGGTCATAGTTCAGGCGATGAATGCCTGCATAAGCAAGAAGTAATGCGTCGTACTCCCCGCGTTCAAGTTTTGCAATCCGTGTTTGCAGATTTCCTCTGATGTTAACAGGCTGAACATTGGGATAGAAATGCTTCAGGAACGCCACCCGACGGGTAGCGGAGGTGCCAACTCTCAGGTTTCGGTCCAACAGATTTAATTCTTTTTTGAAACTTATCAATACGTCATTGGCCGGCTCCCTTTCTGTAAACGCAATGATCTCCAGCTCATCGGGTATTTCCGATGAAAGATCTTTCGCGCTATGAACGGCGATGTCAATAGATCCATCAAGGAGCCTGCTTTCAATCTCTTCAGTAAAAACGCCTTTGCCACCGATCTTGGCAATTGACACATCAAGAACAGCGTCGCCGCGCGTATCTATCGGAATGATCTCCGTCGTATATCCGGAGGGTTCGATAAGGCTTGCTACGTGATTGGCCTGCCACATCGCAAGTTTGCTTCCACGGGTTCCGATGCGGATGAGTTTGTTCATGGATTTATTGTCTTGGAAAGCTGTATAGAGAGGTCAAGGAATATCATTTTTGCGCTTCCGTTTCGTTCAAGGTGATAGGTGGCATCATTCATTAGTGCATAGGACTGGTCAACCCTTGAAACATCATTTACTTCTCTGCTGAACTTTTCAATGAACTGCAGCTCGTCGCCTTTGGTGCGGTTCAATTTCGATGCCCCCGCTATCTTCAGCAGCGTCTCTCGCATCATATTCATGCTATAATACATCATATTCTTTTGACTGAGCCTGTCAAGGGCATGGAACTGGTCTGCCTGGGAAATCAATAAAGGATAGTTCTTTTTAAAGCAGGCTCTCATCCATTCACTGAACCGCTTCGCATTGTCGTCCTCTTCCGTATCAATGAGCCTGATGGCATAATTTAGATTGCCATCCGCGAGCTGCGTAATGCGCGCTGCCTTAACGGGATCTACGCGATGGGTTTTGATGAGCAACGATTCAATTACTTCATCCTGTAGTAGTGGAACGGTGAGAATCTGCGACCTGGAGATAATGGTGGGCAGCAACTTATCCGCAGCGTTGGTAACGAGAATAAAAAATGTGTAAGGAGCTGGTTCTTCCAGAATCTTAAGCAGGCCATTGGCGGCCGAGGGATGCATAAGCTCAGGCTGCCATATGATCATTACTTTATAAGGGCTTTCAAAAGGTTTCAGCGACAGTACCTTAACTATCTCGCGGCTTTCATCTTTCGAGATGATGGCGTGCTTGTCTTCGCCGCCATAATAGCCTGTCCAGTCATTGACGTTGCCAAACGGCTGCTCGATCACAAACGATCTCCAGGCCTTGGACATTTCTGCTCTGAAGCGTTCTTCATCCTTGTCACCTTTAATGTTGCTGATGGGGAATACAAAATGCGTATCCGGGTGGATAAGTTTATTGTTTTTCGAGCATGACGCACATAGACCGCAGGAATCTTCGCCCCTGTTTTCGCAATGTAAATAAGTTGCCAGTGCCAGCGCCAGGGGTAGATTTAATGCTCCATCCGCGCCAACGAAAAGCTGGGCATGCGCAATATGATTTTGCCGCACAGCCCGGGAGAGCACCCCTGCAATTTCCTTACCCCCCGGTATCGCTGAAAACTTCATATGATTACTTTTCCCATGTTCTGCTGATCGCTGTCATCTCGTACACCTTTTCAAGAATCTCACGGTCCAAAGCATTCACGTCGACCTTACGCCGTTCCATCACCCGCCTCGCCGTTTCAATTCCCTGTTCCAGGCGGTAGGTAGTTAATCCTGATGCGCCCCCCCAGCTGAAAGATGGTATAAGCGCAGGAGGAAGTCCGCCGCCGAAAATGTTGGAGCTAACACCCACAACGGTCGCGGTATTGAATGAAGTATTGATGGCGCTTTTGCTATGATCACCCATCATCAATCCGCAAAACAATAATCCTGTATCCTCCGGGCTATGCGTTGCATGATTCCATAGATGGATGGGAGCGTAGGTGTTTTTCAGGTTGGATGCGCTTGTTCCTGCACCGAGGTTGCACCATTCTCCGATTACCGCATTTCCAAGATAGCCATCGTGTGCTTTATTGCTGAATCCGAAAAATATAGAATTACTGATTTCTCCCCCTACTTTGCAAAAAGGCCCTACCGTTGTATCGCCGCGCATCTTGGCGCCCATATTCACATGGCCGGATTCACACAGCGCAAATGCCCCGCGTATCAGAGCGCCTTCCTGGACAATGCTATTTTTCCCAATGTAGATCGGTCCCGTTTCAGCATTCAGCACGGCGCCTATGATGTACGCCCCCTCTTCGATAAAAATGTCGGCCTCATTGTATGTAACGGTGTGGCTGTCCATTAGCGGTGCGGATTTTCTTCCTGCTGTTACCAGGTCGTAGTCCAGCCGGAGCTGTGCTGCGTTTTCGAGAAAGATTTTCCAGACCTTATCAACCAAAGTAACCTTGTGTGGATATTCGATAACGTTACGCTTGGTCATTTCGCCCGCAGGCTTTCGCGCAGCAAGAAGCCGCGTGTCCCGCACCAGAAAATAACCCTCGGGCAATGCGTTGAGGGCGGCCACCAGTGCGTGATTGGGGCAAAGCGCTCCGTTGATAAGCAGATTGTCAGCGTCCTGACTGAGCGGATATTTTTTTTGAAGGTACTCTTCGCTTTGGAAGCTGACAGATTTAGACAGCCACCGTTCCCATTTCTCCGCGATCGTCAGTATGCCAATCCGGATCGCGGCGACCGGCCGGGTGAGTGTAAAAGGAAACAGGTTTATCCTGATCTCGGGATCATCAAAGAGGATAACGTTCATTCCTCAAAAATAAGGACCGAAGTCTAAGGAAGAAGGAATCGGAAAGATTAATTCGGGATTTCGACGCGTCAGCAAAAATAAAGAGGCCTTCGGCAAACCAAGGCTTTGTTCACA
>JANNPM010000119.1:0-13031 GCA_031400145.1 Chryseolinea sp.
ATGAAACCTTAGCGCCGATATTTGTGATCGCCGCGCCCAGGGATAGCGCAGACTCCTTAACATTCTCGAAAGTCGTTGTGTAATACGCGCCGACATCGACGGCGGCACTATTGCCGGGCTTTGCATCCGTACCCGAAAACGCACCGGTCAGATTAGAATAAATGTATCGGCCCGTAATTCCTACGCTAAAATTCTCCGTAAGCAATCTTGAATAGCTGGCGTCAAAGGCAAACTCTCTCGGGTTAAAATCACCTAATGGATTGTTCTGGCTATCCCTGAAGCTGATATCTCCAAGATCGAAATACTTTATAGAAGCGGAAATCACCTGCGTCTTATCGATCTGATAGAAACCCGACAGGTAAGAAATTGACATATCGTTCACGATCTTGCCAAGCCAGGGTGTATAGGATAGCGTGCCTCCATACTTTTTGTCTATAAATGCAAGCTTTCCCGCGTTCCAGTATGATGAATTGGCATCAGGGCTTGTTGCCACACCGGCGTCACCCAATGCAGCGTGTCGTGCATCCGGGGAAATCGAAAGAAAAGGCACAGCCGTGGTAATGGAGTTTTGCGCTCCAAGCAAGTCAGATGGACTTCCAATTACTACGCTGCCAGACTGAGAAAAAACGTAATTAACGTTTATAAGTCCGAAAGCCAATAAAGAGAATACGCGATAAGACATCAATATTGTTTTCAAAGGCCTAAAGATAATTAATTAAACACAATAAGTTTTGTTACTCGCTCACTTTTAGAACCATTCGATAATGAACGAATGGCCAATCGCGCCAAGTATACTCCCGTCGGAAGTTTTTTTCCGAAATCCCTCAATCCATTGATTTCATGCAAGTCCACGTGGTATGGGCTGGCCGGAATATCAAATTGATAGGTTTTCATTCCCAGGCCTGTTGCGCTGTATATGTAAAGCATCGCCTGGAGGTCGTCGCCGGACCGGTTATGTGTGAAAAATATCTTCGTCTCGTTTTCAAATGGATTCGGCGCATTGCCGAAGGTCTCGATAACAAGTACCTTACCGTCCGTTACTATAAATTCGATCGTCGATTGCGCGGCATTGTTATGGGTATCCCATGCTTTGACTGTGATCGAATGCCTCCCGGGGGTTAATTCTTCCAGGGGAAGGTGAACCCATCCGACGGTGAAATCATCGGTTTCTGACTGGAAGTAGTCGGAGAGTGCAAAATAGGCAGATTCATCATCGAGCACGGCAACCATGGAATTCCCGGTGTCGTAACCCGAAATGTTCATGCCGCTGATATCCTGCAGCTTCACGATCAGGGTTGTGTTTGGCGTGACAACCCCGCCGTTTACAAAGGTTGTGTCACCCATAAAGAGGTCAATCAGCGGCGGCGTTACATCCGGCACCGGTGCTTTCTCACTCCCGCCAATGATGAAGGACTCTTCTGATCCCCCGGCGTCCCGGCCAGTTTGAGCATCGGAAGCATAAAGGCTTAGCTTCCCTTTTCCGAATTCATAAGCGATGTTTTTTGGAATAACGAATTCAAATTCAAACAACCCTTCCGACACAGTCGCTTTTCCACGGTACAGGGCATTTACGCGTTCCGTGAATTTGAAAGGAGGATCGTTGCTGCCGATGGTAACGACATCCGCAGCCCTGTCAAACAACGTTGCCTCCAATGTGCCGCTGAGGTCTTCCATCCTGCGTCCCGATTCATCGAGAACTTCACCCTTCACCGTGACATCTGACAGCGCCTTCAGGGTATCGGACCCAGTTGACGTTTTCAATTCTGTGATCACAATCGTACTTGACGGCAGTGCAAGGGTCATGGAAGGATCGGCGATCAATGAAAAATTCCGGTTGGCCACCCCGCTCATGCTATTGTTTTTAGTTTCTCTGAACACCTCGGATAGCGGGCGATAATGGCCTTCGGCCTTTTTGAAGAGCGCAGTATAGAATTGCTGATTCAACAAAAAATTGGTGGGAGAGTTAACAGGCCGGGCACTGGTCACAAGACCGATTGATCCTCCACCCGAATGCAAAATGCTAAGCTCCGCACTCGATGTGACGGCCGGGTCATCCTGTCTGCCGAACTCACAAGTGGCGGTTATCAGAAATGGATATAGTTTATTCTTTAGCGATTCGATATCCGTCTCAGTGAAGACCTTTTCGTCGGCGAGGAGTTTTTCGTTGCCATGCCCGGTATAATTGATAATCAACGATCCCTGGTCGAACCGTTTCCTGATGGCCTTGTTCGCTTCAGGAATAACGTCACCATTGGGCATGACGGTCTTATTATAAGTGCCAAGGAATATTTTCTTTGGATCGAACCCAGGATTTGTTGACTCAATGGTATTCGCCATGACGTTGGCTTGTGACTGATGGCTGGAGCTGAAGCCGTCAGATGTACTGCCATCGTCGGCCACAAAAACGATGTCCTTTCTCCATGCACCATAATTTTTCGTGTTCGTATCGTAGCCAATAATTTTATCGACAACCTGTTTGGCTTCCGCGGCGTTCTTTACGGGCAGTCTTCCCACACCAATGTCGAGCGTATGATGTTGCACCGGGCTTTCCCCCCAGTTGCCTTCGCTGTCTTCCATGAAGGCGTAATAGTCATCTGAAGAATAGGTTTCCAGCGGTGAAAGCGAATTTCTTGACTCATACGTGGGGACGAAGTTGGTATTATTCGTCAGGCGATCTTTGTAATCGTACGAACCCTTGCCCAGGATCAATACAGCTTTGAGCTGGCTAGCATCTTTATCGTAGATAAATTTTATAAAATCACGGATGGCAGTAACATCCTGTCGTCCGGATGAAAATTCATTGTAAATCTCTTCGGGTGTTACCACTATGGTACTCCAGTTGTTATGCGATTCCCTGTGCGCGGCGAGCCTTTGTGCTTCTGCGCGAAATGATGGGTGCGAAATGATGATCAGATTGCGTGGCGTCACAGAACGCAGATTCTGATTAGATACTGCAGCCACAAATTCAGGAGAGGGCACGTCCGAATTGAAGATTATGAACTCCCTCAATTTTCCACTGGCAACAGAAAATGATGCCTGATCTCCTTGTAGTGTATAGGATTGCAACGCTATGGCTGTACGGTCAGTGACATCCCATATCATGCTATTGACTGGAACATTGTGAATATTGTAAGTCGATACTTCATGATTCAAACTTGATGGCGAACGGAACAGGGTTTGATTGCCGTACAAAGCCAGCGACCTTTTGAAGTTCAGGAGTAGAAAATCTAAAAATCCGACGTTCTTTCCGGAGGATGACTTTATATACTCGTATAATATTTCCTGGCGTGCTGATCCTGCCGCTGCCACTGCTGCGGCGTCAAAGGTGATGGTGTCGCGTCTGTGCCGGCCCTTAACGCTATACTGTGTGTTTACGATGGTGGGCACCACCTGTTCACCAACGGCATGTCCGTTAAAGGAAATTTTAAAGGACGATCCATTGAAAGATTGTGCCATCACATCCGATACCATTTTCAGGGTGGAGTTGCTGGTGATGCCGGCAATATCAAAACGGTATGCGTAATTATTTATCAGGTCATACCTTTCTCCAAACCATTCACGGCCGGATGCAAGTTCATTATAGTCGTCGTCTTCATGATATGCGTAATCTTCGAACTCGTCAATAAGAGGATAATTTCCCGGTACGCTTTCTAATGCCAGAATACGCCTTCCATTCTGTGATGAAACAGTGACGAAATAAAAATTCTTGCTGCTGTACGGGTTGCTTTGGTACGAGAAGACATTGCGTTTAACGTCGAACTCCACCTGATCGGGACCTTCTGCGTAAAAGAGGATGTAATCATTTTTGTCAAAGGAGCCGTCTGATTGACCACTTACAAATATGGCTGTTTCCTCCAGGTCGTGAGGTCTTGCTGCATTATTGGACTGAGGCAGCATTCCGCCGGCATTTCCAAATATCCTGATCTTCGCCGGATCTGTCGATGCCGGATCGAATCCCATTTTTTTGAACTGATCATAGGTGATCTTGTATACGCCGCGTTTCGCCACACCAAGCTTATACCAGTTTCCAGAGCTCAGGACCGACGATTGGCCCTGGCTTAAGGACGCCTGGAAGACGATGCAGCTTGAAAAAAACAGTGCGAAAACAAGTTTGAGATGCACTTCTTGATTGAATTTAGCCTTAAAAATACGTCCTTATTTCGAAATCACCGTGGCCGCTATCGACAGGGCGAGGTACAAAATTATGATCAGTGGCAATGCGGCCAAGTGCAGGATCACAAACAGTAATACCGATAGCAAAAGGAAAGTAAACCTTAATTTATTCTGCGCCCAGGTGAAATTTTTGAATTTCAAGGCAAACAGCTTGAAACGTGAAACCATTAAAATCGAACAGACTGCTGTTGTGATACTTAATCCAACCGGAGTGAAGATTCCCCCAAATACTTCCGATTTTAACGTCAAGAAGGGGAGCGCGGTGAGAAAAATGGCATTGGCTGGCGTGGGCAGACCGCGGAAGGAGTCGGATTGTGTTTCATCGTTATTGAAAACAGCCAGTCTGATCGCCGAACAAACCACAATCAATATAGCGATATAGGGCAAATAAGGGGGTGTGGATTCAAATGAGTCCAGCAGTTTATAAATAAAAAGGGCGGGCAGCGCGCCGAAGCTTATTATGTCCGCCAGGGAATCCAGTTCTTTGCCAATGGGCGAAGCTATCGTCAGCAGGCGTGCCGCAAATCCGTCGAAGAAATCAAACACGCAGGCAGCCCAAACAAAGTAAGCAGCTGGGATGTGCTCCTCTTCCCAAAGGAATATGATCCCGACAATCCCGCAAATCAGGTTGCAACAGGTGAGGGCGTTTGGCAAATGCTTCATTACTTACTTATTGCATAAAGGGGTTCGTCAGTTTCTCAAAGCCGATGGATGTAGCAGGCCCATGACCAGCGTAAACATGGACATTATCTGGTAAGGTGAAGAGTTTCTCCCTGATGCTGGCCATCAAAGTTTTAAAATTTCCCCCTGGAAGGTCGGTACGTCCGATGCTGTTGCGAAAGAGCACATCCCCGCTGATCAGTATGCTGTCCTCTTCACTAAAAAACGCGATATGACCAGGGGAGTGTCCCGGCACGAAGATCACCGTAAGCGCCTGTTTTCCTACCGATACCTTGTCTCCTTCGACAAGAAAGTCATCGGCATAACTCTCCTGAAACTGGTAAAATCCATAACTGGGTGAGTACACACCGGCAGCCTTCAGTACAGGAATCTCCAGCGCATGTATGGACAGTTTCACTCCAAAGGTTTGCTTCACAAAATTGTTACCCAGGACATGGTCAACATGGCAGTGTGTATTGAGCAGCCGGGTGACATTGAGGTCCTTGCCTCTGATAAACTCCAGCAATTGCGTTTTCTCGTCGCCATCGTAACATCCCGGGTCTATGATCACACAGTCTTTAGTCTCGTCGAATAGCACGTATGTATTTTCTTGCAACGCATTAAAGACGAACGACTGGATCTGAAGCATAGTGCAAGTTAACCGCTGAGGCGCAGAGAAACTACAGAGAAAAACCCTTTGCCGCTAAACGACTTCAAGCTTCACGTCCGGGCATCAAATCGGGTTTGTGCCAGTCGCGCACTGTAATCGACCGGATAAATAAGCTCTCTGATAAATTGTTCGCAGCTTGTAGCTTGCGGCTTGAAGCAATTATGTCAGCCATCCACCTCGACTACCTTATTGTCGGCCAGGGACTCGCAGGGTCGGCTTTAGCCATTAAATTGCTGAAGCTTAAAAGGAAATTGCTCGTTGTTGATCAGCCCGGCGGCAATGTATCTTCCCGTATTGCAGCAGGGCTCTTTAATCCGGTCACGGGGAAAAAAATGGTGAAAACATGGATGGCAGATAAATTATTTCCCACCCTTCACACGCATTACAGAGAGGCAGAGTCGTTAACTGGTAGCAGTTTCTTTTGTCCGATGCCTGTCTATCGCCCTTTTGCATCAACAGAAGAACAAAATGAATGGATGGGCAAGAGCTCCGAACCTGGCTTTACTTCGTATGTGGAGAAAGTGCAGACTGCGCCGATGATCAGAGATGTTCATGACCCTAATGGAGGTCTTGTGCTAAAGCAATGCGGGTACCTGGATACGGCCCGATATCTTGTCTCCGTGCGGGCCTTTTTGGAAAAGGAACATTCCTTTCTCGAAGCGCAGATGCCGGACAATTTACACGTATCCGCAGATGGTGTTCACTTTAAAGATTTCCTGGCGGCGAAGGTTGTTTACTGCAGCGGCACGCATCAAAGCAGCCTGTTCAAGTGGTTACCCATCCGGCCACTGAAGGGGGAGGTGCTGGTAATCTCGACGGACCGGCAGGATGAGGTGATCCTTAATCGCGGCGTCTACGTGGTGCCACGCCCGAATGGAAATTGGCGCGTTGGGGCCACCTACAATTTTGGAGACAATCGCCCGGAGGTAACTGAGAAAGCCAGAGAGGAACTGTTGATCCGCTTACAAGCTTTGGTAATGTTTCCGTTTACCGTTACGGATCAGGAATGGGGGCTTCGACCCACCACACCTGACCGCAGGCCGATTCTGGGACGCCATCCCCAGGAACATAGGGCATGGATTATGAATGGAATGGGCACAAAAGGTGTAAGTTTGGCCCCATATTTTGCCGAGATTTTGATCCACTCAATGGAAAATGGTACGCCGTTAAATAAAGAGGTGGATATTGAACGTTATAAATCATTATATTGGACTGCCTAGATATTATGGATTTGCGTAGAGGACATCTATTACTGCTTGCACTGATATTGTTGAGTTTTGGCCAGGTACAAGGCCAACAATCAAGAGAAAATTTTGGTAAAAACAGGATTCAATACCGGCAATTTGACTGGCTGTATCTCAGCGGGGAGAACTTCGACGTTTATTACTATGATGCCAGAAAAGTGGTCGCACAAGAGGCATTGGAATACCTTGAGAATGAGTTCGACAGGATCACTGATCTCATTGGTTACCCACCATATTACAAGACCAAGGTATTTTTGTACAATTCGCTAAGCGACCTTCGCCAAAGCAATGTCGGATTGAATCACAACGTGTTTAATGTCGGAGGTGAAACGGAATTCATTAAACCTTATGTGGAAGTAGCTCACCTGGGTACGGCGCAGGAGGTTAAGGAAGAATTGCTGTTCCAAATCTCGGACCTTATGGTGAATGAGATGATGTTCGGAGGAAATCTCAAGGACATATTTCAGAGTTCTATCTTGATGAACCTGCCCGACTGGTTTGTAGATGGGGCATCGCTTTATGTGGCGAAAGGGTGGAGTATTGAAATGGATGATTACATCCGGCAACTGATGGCGTCCCGCAAAGCGCGGCGCGCCACGAAGCTTGGAGGTAAAGAAGCTGGCCTGGTAGGTCAGTCTATCTGGAATTTCATCGCAGAAAAATATGGCAAGAGCAGCGTAGCCAACATACTTAATTATACCAGGGTTACCCGCAACGAGGAGAAAAGCATAAACATCACGCTCGGTATAAGCTTCAGGCAGCTGCTCACAGAATGGCGAAAGTATTATACTGACATGGAGGTGGCGGTAAACAAGTCTTATATCAATCCGCAGGACTCTATCTCCTTTACGCAGCAGCACAACAAGACAACGGAATTCACTACCGTCAAGATCAGTCCGGACGGTCGAAACATAGCTTACGCGGAAAATGACCGTGGCCGCTATATCGTTAAGGTACGATCTCTTGATAACGGAAGGGAAAAAACAATTCTTTCCGGGGGAAGCAAGGTCATTAAGCAACGCGTAGACTACAGGCTTCCACTCATTGCATGGGCAGACGCCAATACCCTTGGCGTAATAGGCGTGAAGAACGGCCAGTATATATTCTGGCTTTACGATTTCACTACACGCACCAAACTTCCCCGTGAGCTTGAACGCTTCAGCAATGTGAGAAGCTTTGATTTCTCCAGCAATGGAAGGCTGGTGATCCTTAGCGCTGACTTCGAGGGAAAGAGCGATCTGTTTCTCATGAGCTCGAAACGAAACCGCGCCCCACGGAGGCTTACCAATGATATCTATGATGACGTCGACCCAACCTTTATACCCAACACCAACCGGATCGTTTTCAGCTCGAATCGCGTAACGGATACCCTACGCGCCAACATTAAATTGCAGTTTGAGCAGCTTACCAACACCTACAATCTTTTTATTTACGATCTGGACAGCACGAAATTTCTCCTTAAGCGCATAACCAATACACTAAGTAAAGACCAGGCTCCCAAGGCTCTTGATGAAGATAACTTCTACTATCTCAGCGACCAGCGGGGGATCGTAAACCTTTTCAAGTTCAATAAAAGCACCGGTATCTATTCGCAGGTGACAAACTACGCGTCCAGCATAAAGGACTACGACCTGAACTTCTCCAGTAATACCATGTCGATGGTCATGACCAGGAACATGAAGGAGAACATCTTTGTCGACCGCGCATTCAACGCCGATCGTCAGATTTTTACGCCGGCAACAAGGCGTAAGGATCTGCAGCAGGCGAGGGTGATACGCGACCGCCGCAAGCAACAGCTTGAAGAGGACAGGAGCATGAGCATTAAAGACCTACTCAACGCACGGCGGAAGGAAGGACAAGTTGGACAGAACCCGGCAGCGGTACAACCTACAGACACTACTGGTATCCCACCGGTTGCAGCAGATACAGTGATCGTTCAACAACCCCTGGTCACAGCATCCGATTCGACGGCGCTGCCGGTGAGTGATTCTGCGGCCGTGGCAACGAAGCCCGCGAAAACAGATGTAGTGAACACCGACAACTACGTTTTTGAAGATGATGCTGTAAAGCAAACGCAGCCTGCGGATGGATTTATCACGAAGTTCAAAAAGGCGCGCGAGAAAAGCCGCATCGCGGGACCGTTCCCATATGAGTCTAAATTCAGCTCGAATAACCTTGTAACGTCACTTGTGGTGGATCCACTACGGGGACTGGGAGTTTCTATAGAGACGCAAATGAATGATATGCTGGAGAACTACCGCTTCTTTGGCGGATTGATGTCCAGCATCGATCTTAGGAATGGTGATTTTTATGCCGAGTTTCAGTATCTGAAGTCGTTGATAGATTTTAGTGCGCGGGTCGATCGAAAAGGAATTCGCTGGGAGACAGAACCGCTTACTGATGGCGGCCAGGGTAGTTTATTTCACTACTCCCTCAATCGCGTTGAGGTGAGCGCCTCGCTTCCGATCTCTGACCGGATACGGTTTACGGTGAAACCCTTTGGCGCATTGGCGCGCTCTGTTCCATTGGGCGCTGCGGACTATCCTTCGTCCCCGCCGTCGGGAGAAGCTGTTAACAACCTGTATGGTGGACTCAAATCGGAAGTTGTTTATGACAATTCAGTCTCTACGGGCCTCAACCTGATTGAAGGAACGCGGGGAAAGATCAGCTTCCTTCATTATCAGGGCTTGAAGAATCAGGAACTGAGCTTTAGCCAGGCTGCCCTGGATGTGAGGCATTATCAGAAGATTTATAAGGAAATTGTCTTCGCCGTTCGCGGATATGCCGGAACCTTTTTCGGTAGGTCACCGAAGAAATATCTCCTGGGAGGAATGGACAACTGGTTCTTTAATAGTACGCAGACAACTGGAAATACCAGTGACGGCGCCCCAAATCCTCTTGGATACCCTGGAGAAATTCAGGATATTCTGTTTGTCGAGTTTGCAACGTCATTGCGTGGCTTCGATTACGCTACGTTATTTGGAAACAGTGTTCTGATGGGCAATGCGGAATTGAGGGTGCCTTTGGTGAGGGCACTGTCAAGTGGCCCGATATCATCAAATTTCCTACGCAATATGCAGCTTATAGCATTTTACGATATTGGAACAAGCTGGTCAGGCGAGCCACCTTTTAATTCTGATAACAGCGTCAGCTATGAGGAAGTCTCAAGCGGGCCGTTTACAGCACAGATCAAAAATTATCTCAACCCGTGGTTGTATAGCTATGGTGCGGGTATGCGCACCGTTATGCTGGGCTATTATATGAAGTTTGACGTGGCGTGGCCTGTCGAGAACTACGAAGTTTCTGAACCACGCCTCCACGTTACGCTGGGTTTTGACTTTTGAGCCGGCATTCAAAAAAGGCTACAAGCTGCAAGTCCGTTTTTTAATAGCAATTGTTGTAACATTGCTTTATGATTAAATCAATGACCGGATTTGGCCAGCACGCATTTGACGATGGGCAATCTCAAATTCTGGTGGAGATCAAAAGCCTAAACTCGAAGTTTCTCGACCTGAATCTTAAGCTCCCCCGGATCTTTTCAGATAAGGAAATAGAGGTTAGAAATGTTGTAAGCGAATGGCTGGAGCGCGGAAAAGTCTCGGTCATCCTGGAATATCAGGAGTGTGGTGACATAGACATCAAGCAGTCCTACAACGATAAACTGTTTATCTCTTATTATGCCGAATTGAAAAAGCTGGCCGACCGCGTTGTTGCGCCCTATG
This sequence comes from Chryseolinea sp., assembly GCA_031400145.1. Lineage (GTDB taxonomy): Bacteria > Bacteroidota > Bacteroidia > Cytophagales > Cyclobacteriaceae > Chryseolinea. The sequence goes on from JANNPM010000119.1 coordinate 10,470, forward strand.
ACAGGCTGTTCGAATTAGCCTTGAATTCACCGGATGTTATTCAAAATAAGGTCAGAGAGGGGATGGACGAAGAAGTATGGAACAAAGTGAAGACTTGCCTGACGGATGCCATACGCCGATGCGAGGAATTCAGAAAGGCCGAAGGCCTGGTGCTTGAAAAAATGTTAAAGGAATGCACTAATGCAATAGCCACGGAGCTTACAAATGTTGAAGCTTTGGACCCTAAGCGCGTAGCGCGCGTTCGCGAGAAGTTAAAGGGAAACGTCGTCACATTTTTTGGAGAAGAAGGGTATGACACGAACCGGCTGGAACAGGAAATAATTTTTTACATTGAAAAACTTGACATCAACGAGGAGAAAGTTCGGCTAAGATCCCACCTGGAATATTTCGAACTGATACTTGGAGAGAATCAAAACAACGGCAAGAAGCTGGGCTTTATCGCCCAGGAAATCGGCCGTGAGATTAACACGATCGGCTCAAAAGCAAATGATGCGGCCATACAAAAGCACGTGGTAGTAATGAAGGAAGAGTTGGAAAAGATAAAGGAACAATTAAGCAATGTTGTCTAGGTATTTAGTGATCTAAAGACGACTCTCCTCACGGCCATGTGGGCAACGCCTAAGGAATCCTTAAACGCGAAAAAATAACCCAGCCGGCCAAGAGAACGTTCATAAGCCTCCCGACTTACGGGCGGCTTTGAGTTGATTCAGAGGACAGTGCCTTGAAAAAATTAATCAACTCATCGTGCAACAAATCTATATACTATATCCTTGTGTTGTCGAGTGCTTCTGGCACAGCCTCACCTTTTACAGGTTGAGTCGCTATTTAAGGAGGTTAAATGACAATCCTATATTTCTGAATTCTCATGAAATATCCATGCAGTGCCTGCACACAAAGGCACGATAATAACCTGGCGTATTCCATGCGACAACTAAAAATCAATTATTAATACATGAATACGATTAATTGACATTTTTCCCCTTTAAAACTCATCGTTGTGCCTGCTGCTATGAGAAATTACATATTCGCGTATATTTAGCAGACCATGGATTTGACCATTTTGTTTTCGCCGGTGGATGATGCGTTGTACGCAGGCATCAGCTCTCCGTCGAGCTTCTTTAAGAACATCCACATTTTTGCAGAGAAAATGCCTGATTATCGGGGAGCAAACCTGGCGATCTTCGGGGTAAAGGAAGAGCGCGGCACATCGCTGAATAAAGGAACTGTCTACGGTCCCGACGAGGTCCGAAAGAAACTCTATCAACTCAAACGCGGACTGGGAACTTATCGAATTGTGGATCTCGGGAATCTTAATCCCGGGCATGATCTTAACGAAACCTATGTACGCATCAGCGAAGTATGCCGCATGCTGATGGAATTCAATGTATTGCCCATAATCATCGGAGGCACACACGACCTTGACTACGGGCAATTTTCCGCCTATGAAACAATGGAAAAGCTCGTAAGTCTGCTGAACATTGACGCCTTTGTGGATCTCGAGGAGAAGAAGGAGTCCGGCGAAAGCCGGCAACATATTCACAAGATACTTTTGCACGAGCCGAATTTTCTGTTCAGCTACACGCATCTCGCCTACCAAAGCTACCTTATCGATCCGATGTCCGTTTCGGTATTGGAGAAGTTGTACTTTGACGCATTCCGCCTCGGACAAATGCGCACTAACCTGCAGGAGATGGAACCGGCAATCAGGAATGCCGATATGATGTCCTTTGATGTTACTGCGATTCGTTCGTCAGACGCCCCGGGAAATGGCAATGCTCAGCCTTTCGGACTTACCGGCGAAGAAGCTTGCCAGATCTGCTGGTATGCAGGTCTTAACGAAAAGTTGAGCTCCGCCGGCTTCTACGAATACAACCCCAGGTTTGATAATCCACAAAAGGGAACTGCTTCGGTGGTAGCCACGATGATCTGGTATTTTATTGAGGGATACTACCATAGAAAGAATGAACAGAATTTCAAGAGTAATGATTTTATGAAGTACGCTGTGTATATGACGGCGGAGCCGGCAGTCCTCACCTTTTATAAAAGTAAAGTGAGTGAGAAATGGTGGCTGGAAGTTCCTTATCCCAACGGCAAGGTGCGCTACTCCAGGAATAGTATAGTTCCTTGCAGTTATTCTGATTACCAGACCGCCATGAAAGGCGAGGTTCCGGAACGGTATATCAGCATGCTTGCGAAGTTGATTTAGTATAAAGACTAAGAGGCTGCGTTACGCAGCCTCTTAGTCAAACCGCCAACGGCAATCAGAAAATTTTACCAAGGCGATAGTTATAGTTCAAACTGACTGAATAATCCGCGAATGCGGCATCTCCCTGTACGTGCACTTTTTGAGATTCGTCCGTGATCACAGCGTTCTGAAGCTTTTGGTCGGCAATGTCCGCGGCGCTTTGGATACGGTTCCTGACGACGTTAAAGGGAACGAATACACTCATGCTGTGTCTTCCTGCGCGATATGACACGCCGGGCTCTACTGCCACGACATAACCAGGTCGGCGATAAGCAACCTGGCCGCCGAATGCGTCATAGGCCGGGATACCTTCAAAC
>JANNPM010000120.1:0-4606 GCA_031400145.1 Chryseolinea sp.
GATCCGCTCGACCTGGTTGAAGATCCTTATACAGGAAATCTATATGTTTCAGAGTTTGATCGAGTAGGGACAGGGGCCAGATTGAGATTGCTTCGTTCAGGTTTACCCGCTACACCGTCTCCCAGGTTGGTTAAGGATAAGGATACGATGATTTTTTTCGAAAGCAAATCTGAGTCGTCACCCTTTGATGCGAGTGTACTCGTCATTAAAAACGATGGTACATCCCGACTCGATATCGTTGATTTTTCTATTGTTGGCGAATCCGCTGACGAATTCCAGCTTCCTTACTCCAATGATACGCTCCTGATGCCTGGTGAAATCAGTGAGATCGTGGTTGCGTTCATTCCAGGCGCCGACAGTCCCATTGGCCACAACGAAGCTTTTTTAGTTATTACCAGCAACGATCCGGGAAACCCGGTCGACAGCGTGCTCTTAAGTTCCTTGTTTGTTGAAGACCACGATGCAGATTCGGAGCCGTGGTTGCAGGAGATTTTTGCCACGTTCCAGTATAGCGTGCAGACTGGTTGGAATGGATTATTGAGTAACACAGATGCGCAGGCGCTCGGCGAAGAAATCAGTGCTCAACTCTTCGTAAGAGCCGGTAGCGGGCCAGTTGTTGCTAAGACACTGGCACGGTTCTCCAGCATTGATCAAACCTCTTTCGGGTTTTACAATCAACGCGATACAAACGTGCGACAAACTCCCATTGTCTTTTTGCCCTCTTCTTCCGTTGACACCAGTCAGAAACTTTTTTCCGAGTCGTTGTTGTCAGGTGAAGAGTTTAATCCGCAAGACGAAGTGTTTGGACTGTATGTGGCGACAGATTCCGTAACCTACTCTCAAGACAGTCTAAATTTCCTTGATTCTCACAGGGTACGCGTATACCCTGCCAAAACCAATCAAGGCAGCATAATTGCCAATTCATATCTTGTGGGTTTTGAGACCGAAGGGGAAATTGATTTTCAGGACTATGTCTTCTTGCTGGAGAACGTCAAACCGTACCAAAACGATTATCGCCTGACTTTTGATAAAAAATCGCTCACCTTTGTTGGTGGAACAGGAAAGATTAATTCAAAATCGGCAGAGCTGACCGCTAACAGCGTGATCAGCGGTCAGGCTATTTCTTTGCTAGCATCGCAAGACTGGATAGTGGTGCCCTCACAGGCGTCGTTAAATTCGCCGCTGGTTTTCTCTATAGATACCACGCGCATCGGTGGCAGCAGTGCGAACGCATATGTTGTTGCCCGATCCTTTGGATTTATCTCCGACACGTTGAAGATTGAATTGAAAGCATCCGCAGATATCAAATGGGCCTATCAAATCAATTTTCAGGACGGCAGTGTTCAATCGCCTTTGGGTTTTGCAGATGACGTCGGCGGATCTTTCGGTCCCCAACCAAACAATGGTTTGGAGTTAAACTATGGATGGGTTTTGCCAGGCACGTTAACACCAGCGGATGCAACTTCAACTGCAAGAAATAGAAATATTCGAGGCGTTAGTGTGCTGAATAATACGTTCAATATTTTTAACCATTCCAATCCGACAACTTATCCACCCCGAAACTGGATAATTGATCTGCCGAATGGAGAGTATTACGTTAATGTGAGCGTAGGAGATCCGACTGCCGATAAGAACCGCAATCATATCGTTCAAGCTAACGGTGTAACGGTTGTTTCATTTGATGAGCGCAGTGAGCCCGGGCTTACCAAGAGTGATATTGAAATTATTAATGTGACCGATGGGATTCTGCGGCTTTCGCCCGCACCTGAAAGCTTTACTACGTGCGTAAACTATGTGCAGATTACGCCTACCGACTCGACTCTTTTGCAAACGCCGGATTCCCTTTTTCTAAGCTTTGACAAGGAGGCTCTCAATTTCTTGGTAGTTGATTCGCGCGCAAGCTCTAAATCGCTGACACTTAATCCTAATGCTGATATTGATCCGGCCGACATTCAACTCCAGGTAACGGCACCGTGGATAAAACTTCCCGCTAACATTGTAATAGGTGCACCATTAACTTTTGAAGTGGACACCTCAGGATTAAGCTTTGGAAATTATTCGGGCAAGATTATCGCTTCAGCCGCGAACTTTACGCCTGACACCGTGAACGTTTCACTTTATTATCCGGAAAAAATTGATTGGGCGTATCAATTTAATTTTCAGGACGGTTCGGTCACTTCACCACAGGGTTTTATTGATGATACCGGCCAACCATACGGACAAAAATCTATTGACGGACTGGATTTAACGTTTGGATGGGCGCAGCCAAATTCTGTGACACCATCAAGTGCCTCCGTAAACTCGAGAAACCGGAATGTTTCAGGAGTAAATGCGTTGATAAATACATTTATCATTTTAAACCATACGAATCCAGCCTCATTTCCTGCGCGCGATTGGCTGATAAATTTGCCTAAAGGACAGTATTACATCGAGATGAGTGCCGGCGATCCTTCAGCCGATCCAAATCGAAATCATATTCTGAGCGTTCAGAATGAGGTATTACTATCATTCGATGAGCGGCAGGCGCCATCGGGTGTCAGGAACTTTGTGGAGACCAGCGTCATTGTGGTTGATACCGACACACTCAGAATTTCGCCAGGGGTCGGAAGTTTCAATACCAGCTTGAATTACCTTAAGTTAAGCCCGCTGGATTCTGCGTCCATTATTCGTCCCGATTCATTGCTGCTGACATTTAGCAAAGATGAACTGCAATACAGCCTTACGACGGAAACGAAACCTGTGCTAACGGCCACGCTGTCGTCGAATTCTGTTGTATCCGACGGGGCCGTCGCTTTTACTTCCTCAGCGCCCTGGATCACCTGGACGGAACCAGTCCTCCTCAATAATGCAATAGAGTTTTTAGTCGATACGAGTGCTTTGTCACCGGGTAGCTATGACGCTGAAATAATTGCGAGCGCGGCCGGATTTCAGTCAGATACCCTGAGAATTGGCGTGCAATACCTTGGTAACGCTAACTGGAAGTATAAGATTGATTTCAAAGACGCTGCATCGCCTGTGCCCGCGGGATACATCGGCGACACAGGAATTCAGCTCGACGCGAAACAGGTGGGGACAGAAGCGCTTGAATTTGGCTGGGTGATCCCGGAGACGTTAACCCCTGCAAATTCTTTTATGAATACCAGAAACAGAAACATCGCGGGTGTAAGTGCTTTGATTAACACGATCAACATTATTAATCACCCCAATTCGGCCAGCTATCCGGCACGGGATTGGGTGATGAAAGCTGAGAACGGCTATTATGAGATCGAGGTGAGTGTAGGCGATCCACATCCTGATTATAACCGGAACCATGTCGTAAAAGTTAATGAGGAGGAAATTGTCAGACTAAATGGTCTGGATGCAAAGCAGCTGGGTATCGTTTCAAGAAAGGGATTCAGAATCGTCCGGGTAGAAGACGGTAACATCAGATTAACGCAGGGTGCGGATGGCTATATTACCTGCGTCAACTGGATTCACTTAGCACCTTTGCGAAAAAGATTTGTCCCCCCGGATATTACTGCCGTGTTCGAAGGCGTGAAGGTAGACGATAGGTTTTTGGGAAGCGTCACCGTTTCATTGTCGGCAACGGATCAAAGTGGCAGCGGAGGTATTTCAAGAATAACTTATGCGCTGGATGATTCTGCTCCATTAGAATACACTGGTTCGCCGGTCGCATTTGATCAGCCAGGAAACCATACTTTAGTGGTTCAGGCTGAGGACCTTTACGGCAATGAATCGGAAGAACGGTTTACCTTTGAAATAAAAAGCACTTCACAAGCTATAATTTCAATAGAAAATATGATTAAGGTTCCGGGGTCAAACCGGTCTTTCCCGTCGGACACATTGTTGACATTCAGCAGAATAAAGGAACCCACCAATTTCGAAGGTGTGACAACAAAAATGCACGAGAAGGGAAACATTCTCATAAAAAATACCGGCTCTCAGTTTTTGATCATTGACGATATCGTCATGTCAGACGTCACGAAATTTACGTATCAGATTGTCAGCCAGAGTCTATCCCTGCCGTTGCAGATAGCCCCCGGACAAAGCATTGAACTGCAGATCAACTTTGTCGAAGAAAGTGGCGCTAAAGGTGTCCGGAAGGAAACCATCACGTTTTTGTCCAATGCCGATAATGGAAGCAAACGAGTTTACCTGCGGGGCGCGTTTCAGGTGCGTACGGAGAATTATGACGAACTGGATGCAGAGCAAATCTTTAATTCCTTTGGATATACCACATCCATGAATGGTTTGGTGCGTCCATCTTCGGATTATCCGACCAACGAGAGCGTCGCCGGAGGAACGTTCGGAGACATGATACTGTCCAAGACGTTCGTACAAGCTGACTCCTCAAAACCGGTTCAGATCATTCAGGTCTCTGCTATTCATGGAACGACGCCGCCAATCGGACTTATTCTCCTTAAGAAAAACAGCAGTGATACCGTTGCAGACTTCAGCTTTAAGCATGGTCAACTGCATTTCCAAACGCTTTTGCCTAAAGTACCGGCCAGCAACACCGATCCCGCTGGACATAGCGCGCCACGAATTGGTGAACCCTTTAGGATAGAAATCGAGGGATATCGAAGCAGTGGAGGTGGCTTTCACG
>JANNPM010000141.1:0-9373 GCA_031400145.1 Chryseolinea sp.
TCCGGTCCTTCACAAAAAATCAGGTCAATAATACTGGCGTTAGCTGCAAACGCATTGCCAAATACCTGACGATAGGGTGCCGGCTGAAAAAAAACGTTCAAATCTTCGCTATTCTTCGTATTTACTACGGAACGCAGGTCAACAGTTCCTTTTTCAACATGTTGTTCATACGCCAAACTTTCCTGCAGGATCACGTCTTGCTTTAACCACTTAAGACACATTGACAGCAGTTCCACATTAAGGTCATACAAAAAAATGGTTTTTCTCATGAGGATATTGTGGAGGTCATCACGGTAGTACGCAAAGAATGGGGCTTTTCCATAAGCCGACTGAATACTTCGCCAATGGTTGTTTAGCCATTTCTGACTGTAATCGATCCGAACGTCTGCCATCCGGACCTTTTCATGTTTCAGGGCAACAGGAACAATAAGATTTTGGATTCCTTGCGCAGTGACAATATGGCAACGAGTGCGATAACTTTGCTTCACATAATGCTCATTTCGCTCCAGCACGATTACTTTACATCCCCGCAGGGCGGAAAAATATGAAACGCTTGGCAGGTAATGTGCTTCTATTAACGCAGTCGCCGGGGCGGTCATGTTTGATTGATTAATAAAAGAGGTCAACATTTCCCAGCCCCTTTCTCACAACGACGATTTGATCACCCGTGCAGTCGATGACGCTGGAGGGCACATTACCCCCAGCCCCACCGTCAATTACCAGATCAACCTTACCCTTGAAATCTTCGTAGATCTCTTCGGGATTAGTCGTATACTCTTTGATAACATCGTCGTCCTTGATGGATGAGGTTATAAGCGGGTTGCCCAGAAGCTGCACAATGGCCCTGGGTATATTATGGTCTGGAATTCTGATGCCGACAGTTTTCTTGTTCACTTCCAATATTTTTGGAACCCTGCTACTGGATTCCAGAATAAAGGTATACGGCCCCGGCAGCGTTCTCTTGAGAATTTTAAATACCGGCGTATCAATTCGCCTTGCATATTCTGATATATGGCTGAGGTCGTTGCAGATAAAGGAGAGATTCAGCCTTTGTGGTTTTATTTCGAGGATCCGGCATAATCGTTCAACTGCTTTGCGATTCATCAGGTCGCAACCGACACCATATATTGTGTCTGTCGGGTACACGATGATGCCTCCTTTTTTGAGTACGTCAACCACGTGGCTGATCTTTCTGCCTTCGGGGTTTTCCGAATGTATGCGCATGAATTCAGCGACCATGGCGGAAAGGTAACAACGAAGCGGCAAGCTTTAAGCCTGTCGCGGCATTGAAAAGTTTAGCCACAGTTGAAGATACACAACAGCCTATTTGTGATGAATTTTCAGTTGGCACACCCAGGCTTGAAGCTTGTAGCCTGCACTAGGCCCTTTTGTAGTTTGCAGCTTGCAGCTTTGCTAGCTATTTTTGAAGTCAATTCCGGTTTATGAAGCCAAACAAACGCCTGATCTTGTTCTTATTATTCTCCATTCTGGGGATCTCATTTACGTTTTACGGATTCCAAATGGTCTACACGCCTAATTTCCTTGTTGGCAAGGAGAACAGACTATTGCTCGTGAATGAGAACGCTAAATTCAAGGATGTTCAGGCGCAGCTCCACAACGGCAATTATGTTCAGGATCTTGTCTCTTTCAGCTTCCTCGCGAAGCTCACCGGATATGATGATCAGATCAAACCTGGTCGATATGTCATTAAAAAGGACATGACCAACCTGGAAGTCTTAAAAATATTGCGCTCCGGTAATCAGGAACCTGTGCGAATCACTTTTAATAATGTCAGGCTCGTCAATGATCTAGCCGGGAAGATCACAAAAAATCTGAACATGACCACTGCGGAATTTATAGCAGCGCTCAACGATTTCACTACGACCAATAAGTATGGATTTAGCAAGCATAACATCCTAGCTATGTTCATTCCCAATACGTATGAAGTATATTTTAACATTACGCCCGATGCGCTGGTCACCAGAATGTATCAAGAATATACTTTATTCTGGACGGAGGAGAGAAAGGCAAAAGCGAAAACTGTTGGCCTAACACCGTTTGAAGTTTCCGTTCTTGCTTCCATCGTTCAGGCCGAGACTGTAAAATCGGAGGAAGCACCGATCATAGCCGGACTGTATCTTAACCGATTGAAAAAGGGTATCGCGCTCCAGGCAGACCCCACGCTTAAATACGCAGTGAACGATTTTTCTTTGAAGCGTGTGCTGAATGAGCACAAGCAGATCGATTCGCCGTATAATACCTATCTCTATCCGGGTCTTCCACCAGGACCGATCAACCTGCCAGAGATAGGTTCGATAGATGCCGTGTTAAATTATTTTCACAGCGATTATTATTATATGTGTGCGAAGGAAGATTTCTCAGGGCGTCACAACTTTACAAATAGCTACGAGGAACACATGAGCAATGCCATACGGTATCAGCGGGCGTTGACCATCGAGCAACGCAAAGGCGCTGCGCTGAAGAAGCAATAGATTCATGTACCAATCGGAAACACGTATTCGCGTTCGTTATGCTGAGACCGACCAGATGGGATACGCGTATTATGGACATTATGCCCTTTACTATGAGGTTGCCCGCGTCGAAAGCCTGAGACAGCTTGGCCTGACATACAAAGCGCTGGAGGAGATGGGGATCATGATGCCGGTATTGGAGAACAGGTCAAAGTATATTTTGCCGGCAAGATATGATGAAAACCTTCGCATTGTAACTATTTTGCGAGAAAAGCCGGGCGTACGCATCCTGTTTGAGTATGATATTTTTGATGAGGAGAATAAGCTTATTCACAGCGGAGAGACATTACTGGCATTTGTAAATAAACACACCGGGAAACCCTGCCGCCCACCTGAGGCAATGCTGGAACTGCTGAAGCGATTTTTCAAATGAAGTATAAGCACAAACGACTTCTGTTCAGACTGAGCCCGGGCATTTGGGTGATCTCCTGGTTAAAAAAGGTAAGATTCAGCAAGTACGAAAATGTTGCGCTTTACAAGATCATCAAAATATTTCTCAACAATCTTGACAATGATGAAATCGTGGACCGGGCGAATGGGGTAGCTTTTAATTTTATTCTGGCAATTTTCCCGGCTGTTATCTTTCTGTTCACCATGCTTCCGTACATCACAGAATTTTTTCCGGAAATCAATTCACAAACCATTATGACATTTCTGGGAGAAGAGATCCCGCCGGATATGAATGTTGTGATTTCCTCCACGATACACGACATCGTAAGCATACCTCGTGGCGGATTGCTCTCGTTTGGTTTCTTATTCTCCTTCTTTCTCTCGACAAATGGAATGATGGCACTGATGCGTGCCTTCAATGCGTGCTACAGAACGACAGAAAACCGCAGCGCGATTAAGACTCGATTAATCGCTACTGGCTTAACGATCAATATGGCGATAGCACTTTTGCTCGCAATCGTTTTGCTTATCGTTGGTCAATTTGCTCTGAATTATGTCATGGCTCACTTGCCGCAATTCAGCTGGCTGGACTTGAACTCTTTCACCATTTTTCTGCTGTTTGCCTGCCGCTTTCTCGCACTTTTTATTGCTTTCTTTCTGGCGATCTCGTTCGTCTATTACTTCGGACCGGCCATCCATTACAACTGGCGGTTCTTTTCGATCGGATCCATGATGGCAACTTTCCTTTGTCTGGCGGTTACATACGGCTTTTCCTTTTACATCACCAATTTCGGTGCCTACAATAAAGTTTACGGCTCCATCGGAGCCCTGATAGCGCTCATGGTGCTGATTCAGATAATTACCACAGTGTTGCTTATCGGTTACGAAGTGAACATCAGCATCCACGATGCAATTCGCAAGGAAGTGTTGTGGAATTCCAGAATGCATCGATTGAAAAAAGGGATGTAGTCGGGAGTTTAGAATTTGATCCTTACATCATCTTTGTAATCGACGGGAATGTTTATGGGGACGCCCCGATACGTAAGCTTTAGCGCACCCTGGTAGCGAACTTCAAACTTCTTTCCACCCAGCACGCCCAGCAAAGTATCCATAAAGCCCAGGTCCTTAATAGAAAGGTTTATCTCGAGGGGTACGGTGAACTCGTTCTGTGCCGGGATGATCATCTTCAACTTCTGGTCGACGTGCGCCGCACGTTTACCATCTACGTAAACAATGACATTGATTCTTTTAAGTTTTGCCCGCATGTCATTAGGGTTATAAAATACAGCGTTCGCTTTCAATACCGGGTCAGCGTTTGCATCGACTACCACATCGCGTATCTGACGAAGAACAATCTTCTGTTTCGGTGCGCTGCATGCAACAACACAAACAGCAGATAAAAGCAGTAAAAGGAGCCTTGACAAAAGAATGACTGCGTTCTTTGCGGACAGTGACGAAAACTGATGTGCGTTGTATTCCATATTCCTTTAGTAAGTATAGACATTCTATTTCTAAATTTGTCAAATGCCTCATCAATACGAACCCATTGCAAATGCCCTGGCGGAAGAAGGATATGCTGTAATGGACGGATTTCTATCGTCCTCAGAAGTCAATGATATTCTAGAACTGGATGCTTTCAATGGCTATTCTGTAAGATTTAAGAAAGCGGGAACAGGCAAGAAACAACATCTGCAGGTTAACGCAGCCGTGAGAGGCGATTATATCCAATGGCTGGATAAAAATTCTGCCCCCCTGGCAATGAAGCGCTACCTCGATAAACTGCATGAGCTTTCCGTATTTCTCAATGAGAACCTCTTTTTAAGTATTAAGGACAGTGAAGTTCATCTTACTGTTTACCCCGCTGGCGCATTTTATAAACGTCACGTCGATCAATTCAAAAAGGATGATCACAGAATTCTTTCTGTTATCTGCTATCTGAACAAAGATTGGCGGGAATCGGAGGGAGGTAAGTTGCGGATGTATTCCCGTTCTGGTCCCCTGGACGTTCTTCCGTCGGCAGGCAGACTGGTTTGCTTCCGAAGCGATATGCTTGAACATGAAGTCTTGCCCGCCACCCGCGACCGTTTAAGTCTTACAGGGTGGCTTCTTGATCAATACATCGACGTCAATGTTGTTTAGTTAAGGCTTTCCGAGTATTTTACATTTCCAATGAAATGTCCAAGGTTGCACAACCGGACCTGCAGCTTTTAGCTTGCAGCTTGTAAAAAGCTCGTAAATTACCGGGCATGTTTAATGCGTATCCCCAATGAAGCATTACTTCCTTAAGCTTTATCAATACAATGCCTGGTCTGACAAACGCGTTTTAGATTGTCTGTCCAGCCAACAGGTTAATGATGAAAAGGTCCTGACGCTGATGGGTCATATAGTAGCGGCCCAGTTCCTGTGGTTGCACCGGATAAAGGGGCTACCTCCGGCAGACGTAAAGCTTTGGGGAACTTATACCCTAAGCCAACTGGCTACCTTAGCTGACCAGGCAGGGCGGTTATGGCTTGAATACGTGGAGAAAACCGAGGATTTCAACAGGGCGCTCACCTATCATAACTATGTAGGAGATCCATACATTAACAACGTCGAGATGATCATGATACACCTTGTGAATCATTCCAGTTATCACCGTGCGCAAATTGCCATGTTATTGCGTCAAAAAGGGTTTCAACCTGTCAATACGGATTTTATAACCTACGACCGTGTCATTACCGGTCAGCTAAAGGAGTGAGCATTTGAACCATGACCAAGCCGGATAAAAAGTTATTTCTTCTTGACGCCTATGCACTGATCTATCGCGCGCATTTTGCCTTCACCAAGACACCCAGGATAAATTCGAGAGGAATCAATACGTCGGTGGCTTTTGGATTTACGATGACGCTCCTCGAAGTTTTGCAGAAACAAAAGCCAACGCACATAGCCGTCGCGTTTGACACGACGGCGAAAACGTTTCGGGATGCGATATTTCCCGCGTATAAAGCTACCAGGCAGGAAACACCTGAAGATGTACGAGCAGGTATTCCGATTGTCAAAGACATTATTCGTGGATTCAATATCGCCATCCTGGAGATGGATGGATACGAAGCTGACGATATCATCGGAACCATTGCCTCCCAGGCATGCACAAAAGGTTTTGAGGTTTTCATGATGACCCCTGATAAGGACTTCGGTCAGTTGGTTAACGAATGCGTGTTTCTGTATAAACCGGCGTACATGGGAAATGCCGTAGATATACTTGGTCCCAAAGAGGTTTGTGAAAAATGGGATATTGATAATGTAGGACAGGTGATCGACATACTGGGCTTGCAGGGTGATAGTTCTGATAACATACCGGGTATTCCCGGTTTTGGGCCTAAAACAGCGGCTGTCCTGCTGAAAAAGTATGGAAGCGTCGAAAATATCGTTTCGCACGCATCGGAATTGAAAGGAAAGCAAAAGGAGTTGGTAACGCAGTTTGGTGACCAGGCGCTACTTTCCAAGAAGCTTGCCACCATCATAACAGATGTACCGGTTGCGTTTGATGAGAATGCGCTGAAGTATTCCGGGCCGGATTCAGACAAGCTGAAGCCAATATTTAATGAACTCGAGTTCAAAAATATTTCCGCACGGGCTTTTAATGAAACTGCTCCGGCAACGGAAACGCCACGTCCGACCCAAAATTCCCAGCTCTCAATGTTTGGCACACACGATGTGCCGGAATTAAGAAACGCCGGTGAGCAAAAAAATCTTGGCTCTATTCCCGTACAATATTCCAGGATTGAAAATGCTGAGCAGGTCGCCGCCCTTTCCGAGAAGTTCCGGGATCAAACTGTTCTGGCAATAGATTCTCTCACCGATGATGCAGCGAATTTTGACTTCAGGTTAACCGGTCTCGCCCTGTCGTGTCGCGAAGGGGAAGCATTCTATATTCCACTGGAAGATGCCGCTCAGGTACAGACGTTATTGGGTGGGCTGTCCGTTCTACTGAAGAACGAAAAGGTGATGAAGGTAGGCTTCAATATCAAGGCAACCATTCTGGCACTTAAGAAATATGGTATAGGGGTGAATGGTGCGTTGTTTGATCCAATGGTTGCGCATTACCTTATTGAAGCGGAGGCCTCACACGATCTGACGATACTGTGCTCCCAGTACCTCAACTATACGTTGATCGCACCGGGTGTGGCATCTGCCCAGGAAAGAATGTGTGAACGTGCTGACCAGGTATTTCAACTAAGAAAGAAATTGCAGACAGCGTTGGAGAAACGGAGGCACTCCAAGCTAATGAGCGATACTGAGATGCCACTTGTATCGGTGCTGGCCACGATGGAGTATGAGGGGGTGAGGATCGATACAGCAGCATTGGCAAAAATGTCTGAAGAATTGCGTGTGGAGAGCGACCGCGTTCAACGCGACATCTTCCAATTCGCTGGCGCGGAATTCAATATCGGATCGCCAAAACAGCTTGGCGAAGTGCTATTTGACAGGCTTAAGCTGATTGAAAAACCCAAGAAGACGAAGACCGGGCAATACGCAACAGGTGAAGATGTTCTGACCGGGCTGGCACCCAAACACGAGATAGCCAAAAAGATCCTCGACTTCAGGGAATACGAAAAGCTCAGGTCTACCTATGTGGACGCATTACCTAAAATGATCAGCAAGGCAGATGGCCGGGTTCATACCGACTACCGGCAGGCCCTCGCAGTAACGGGAAGGCTAAGCTCGAATAATCCGAATCTTCAGAATATTCCCATCCGAACGGAGAAAGGAAGGCTGATCAGAAAAGCATTTATTTCGCGAGGTGAGGATTTTCTGTTCATGTCTGCAGATTATTCACAGATTGAACTCAGGATCGCGGCGTCGTTCGCACAGGACGCAACGATGATTGATGCATTTCGAAACAAGCGCGACATTCATACAACCACGGCCGCCAAAGTGTTTAAAGTGGACCTTGATAAGGTAACTCCGGACATGCGGCGAAAGGCGAAGGAAGTGAACTTTGGAATATTGTACGGCAGCACTGCGTTTGGACTTGCACAGAATCTCGGCATCGCGCGGTCGGAAGCAGCGGAGATAATACAGTCTTATTTTACGGAATTTGGTGCCATCAAACGTTACATGGACGATTCAATTAACACCGCCCGTGAAAGGGAATTTGTTGAAACGTTGCTTGGACGGAGAAGATACTTACGCGACATAAATTCACGCAACGTCACGACACGGGGGTTTGCAGAACGCAACGCAATTAATGCGCCGATTCAGGGAAGCGCCGCCGACATAATAAAGATCGCCATGGTAAACATTCACCAATGGCTCGCAAAAGAAAAGCTAAATTCAAAGATGATCATGCAGGTGCATGATGAACTTGTTTTCGATCTGCATAAAGACGAGGTAGACATCGTGAAGCCACATGTTATAAAGCTCATGCGCCACGCTGTTTGCCTGGAAGTTCCTATGGAGGTGGAGGTGGGGATTGGGAGTAATTGGCTGGAAGCGCATTAAAGAAGCGGGGTGGCCTGATGCTGACAACCTAATTAATGGCATCCTCAAAGTGCGTAATCTCCGGCGTCGCTCCTGGAGTAATTGAGATTATGTCAAACCTGATGTGGCCATGCCAATCAATTTTATACACAAATTCTTCCGCCGCGCGAAAGATGCAGCTTGCCTGTTGAGAGCTTACAAATTCTTCAGGATAACCATAGTATGAGGACGACCGAGCCTTCACTTCGACAAATAGAATCCAGTTCCCCTTGCGCGCGATGATGTCAATTTCGCAGTAGCCGAACCTAAAATTCCTCCTAAGGATTTCCCACCCCTTTCGAAAGAGAAATTCCGCTGCCAAATCTTCGCCCTTGTTGCCGGTATTTTTTTTCTCGATCACGATTAAAGTCCTACCTTTACTTCGAATTTAAAGGCATGCTCACAACCAAAAAATACATCGAGAACTTCACACTGCAATTATCCGATGCATTGAAGATTGGGCAGACGTTTGACCTTCAGCGACCGGGGAGTGACATCAGGAATATCGTAATTGCAGGCATGGGTGCATCGGGTATCAGCGCCAACCTCGTTGACTCACTCACCTTCGGGAGAATTCCGATCCCGGTAATTGTTTCAAAAAGTTATAACATACCGCAGTTCGTAAGTCCACACACCTTGTTTATCGCCTGCTCTTATAGTGGTAATGCCGAAGAGACTGTGGCTGCCATGAACAAAGCGCTTCTGAAAAGGGCACAAGTGATCGCCGTATCATCGGGAGGAAAGTTGCTGGACATTTGCAAGGAGTACAATCTCTACTATATACAATTGCCGCAGGGTTCCAGAACACCGCGTGCCATGCTTGCGTATCATATGAATGCATTGCTGCACATATTGTATCATACCAATCTGATTGGCGCTGCATTTATAAAGGAGACAGAGAACGCAATCGGATTTCTGGACCGCGGAGAAAAAGAGATTCAATCAGAAGC
>JANNPM010000144.1:0-7843 GCA_031400145.1 Chryseolinea sp.
GCTTCTGATCAGTCCTGCCATTGTGGCGCCGGTTCCTACCGGGCAACAGAGGTAGTCAAAGTTATTGCCGAGGAGCGTCCCGAATTCTGAAATTCCCTCAAGGGCCAACGAGTTGCTGCCCCCTTCCTGGATGAGATAAAAATCTCCGAACAGGTCGTTGAGCCGCGATATCATGTCTTGATCGTTTTTTCTGCGATACTCGGCGCGTGTAATAAAATGCAATGACATTCCCTGTTCTTCGGCAAAGCGGAGCACATCATTACGGGGCAACACTTCTTCACCACGTATGATGCCTATACTTTTTAAGTTTAATTCGCGCGCAGCAGCAGCGGTAGCATAAATATGATTTGAATATGCTCCACCAAATGTCAGGATCGCGGTGTATTGCGTTCGCAGGGCTTCTGTCAGGTTGTATTTGAGCTTCCACCATTTATTGCCTGACACAGTCGGATGATTCAGGTCTTCTCTCTTTACGAACAGCGTCACACCGGCCGTCCGCAGCCTTGGATCTCGAATTTCTTGTATAGGGGTATCGCTATAAGATAGCATGGCAGGCAATGTGAGCGAAAGTATCCAAAATATTTGTTTTTCAAACCATCAAGGGAATCTTAACTAATATGATTAGTTTTACAGGACAATTTTATTAGTTCTACGATGGAGAAGCATGAGTACTTTAATGGACGTGGGGCACAAATAAACACGCAGAACAAATTTCTCAGGTCGCAATACGTGACTGATCATTTGGAGGGACTTGATGAAGCGTTGTACTCATCACCCACTACGCAGGTCTTTATGGAAACGCCTAAGAAAGTTGTAAACAAAGTTACTAGTCCGGACTTGGGTATGATGTATTCAATAAATCCGTATCAGGGTTGTGAACATGGATGCATTTATTGCTACGCAAGAAACTCCCATGAATATTGGGGTTTCAACGCTGGATTGGATTTTGAATCCAAGATCATTGTGAAAAAAAACTCTCCGGAGTTATTGGAAAAATTTATACTTCATCCTGATTGGTCGCCCGCTCCCATCAGCGTCAGCGGGAATACAGATTGCTATCAGCCGCTGGAAAGGAAATTTACAATAACGCGGAGTATTTTAAAGGTGCTCGCCAGGTATCGGCACCCGGTTGGGATGATAACCAAGAACGGGCTGATTGTTCGCGACCTGGATCTGTTAAAGGACCTCGCAACGGATAAGCTGGTCCATGTTTACATTTCAATTACCTCTCTGGATGAAGACCTGCGAAGGATAATGGAACCGCGAACAGCAAGTGCAATTAAACGACTGAAAACTGTGGAAGCTCTGGCAAATGCTGGTGTTCCTGTCGGCGTGATGACCGCGCCGATCATCCCGGGCCTCAACCACCATGAGATTCCACAAATATTAAAGGCCGCCGCAGAGCATGGTGCGGGCGGCGTTGGTATGACGGTCGTGAGGTTAAACGGGTCGATAGGCAAGATCTTCGAAGACTGGCTAAGAAAAAATTTCCCCGACCGTTTTGAAAAAGTTTGGAATCAGATATGTGCGTTACACGGCGGCAACGTCAACGATTCACAATTCGGGAGGCGCATGACGGGTGAAGGACCGTATGCAGAAATTATCAAGCAGCTTTTCCGTACCTCAAAAAGAAAATATTTTCACGATAGAACGATGCCTCCGTTTGATTTAACAAAATTCAGAAAGGGTGGCAACCTAAGCCTATTCTGAACTAAGCGGTTAGCCTTTTATCTTGTTAAAATGCTTATAAAAGGCTATGATAGTCTCAATACCTAAAGTGAAATTCTCAACACCGTAATGCTCATTTGGCGAATGAATGGCGTCACTGTCGAATCCAAAACCCATCAATACTGTATCAAGACCGAGTTCTTTTTTGAACAATGCAACGATCGGGATGCTTCCTCCGTCACGGGTAGGAATGGGTTCCTTTTTAAATACATCTTTGAAGGCCAGGCTTGCTGCCCTATACGCATCCGACGTGGTAGCGGTTACAGCGGGTTCACCGCCATGGTGTGAAGTGACCTTTATTGTAACATAAGGAGGAGCAATGGCTTTCATGTGTTTCGAGAATAGCTCAGTGATTTCTGCACTTGCCTGATTGGGAACCAAACGCATGGAAATCTTTGCAGTGGCCTTTGACGGTAGTACAGTCTTCGCGCCTTCTCCTGTGTATCCGCCCCAGATCCCGTTCACGTCAAGCGTGGGCCTGATGCCAGTCCGCTCCAGTGTCGTATAGCTATCCTCTCCTTTCGTTTCATCAATGCCCAGTGCTTGTTTATATTGTTTTAGATCAAAGGGAGCTTCATTCAGCGCCTGCCTGTCGGCAGGCCTTAATTCAATAACCTTATCATAAAATCCAGGTATAGTAATTTTTCCGGAAGCATCATGCAGCGAGGCGATCATCGCGCAGAGCGTGTTTATCGGGTTGGCCACAGCGCCACCGTATACACCTGAGTGCAGATCGCGGTTTGGACCGCGAACCTCAACCTCCATATAGCTCAGGCCGCGTAGCCCGGTCGTTATTGACGGATGTTCGAGCGAGATCAAAGCGGTGTCCGAAATCAAAATCACGTCTGCCGCCAGCTTAGCTGTATTGTCCTTAACAAAATCCGCCAGGTTGTCAGATCCAACTTCTTCTTCCCCCTCCACCATGAATTTGATGTTACATGAAAGCAGGTTAAGCTTTGACATAATCTCAAATGCCTTTACGTGCATAAATACCTGACCCTTATCATCGCATGAACCACGCGCGTAAATCTTTCCGTCTTTGATCACGGGCTCGAACGGTGGAGAGAACCAAAGATCAAGTGGGTCTGCAGGCTGTACGTCGTAGTGTCCGTACACCAGAACAGTCGGAAGAGTAGCATCGACGATCTTTTCGGCATAGACAATCGGATGACCTTTTGTTTCATAAATCTGAACAGCGTCTACGCCGACAGCGGAGAGTTGCTGTTGCAAATATTCAGCAGCTTTTCTGACATCCGCCTTTCGGGTGGAGTCAGCGCTTATCGAAGGTATCCGCAACCATTCAAACAACTCTTCCAGAAAGCGATCCTTGTTTTTTTCGACGTACTCCTTTACCATAATAACATAAATTTCCTAAAGCACATGACTAAAAGCTGCAAGTCTGGTTGTACAAACTTGGCAACATTCCAATAGGCGCCGACTATGCTGGCGCACACACGGAACTGAAGCTTGCAGCGCTACGGGATTTTCCACTCAAGCGTATTAATGATCTGTAAAATATCTTTCTTCATATACTCGATCGCAGGCGCCAATGAATCATTAGCAACCTTTGTATTGAAGTATAAAGCGCCGCGAAGGAAATTCCTTGTCGAGTCGGTGATTGTGAACTGGAACTGGCTGGGAACCTCTCCCTCTAATTCGGCGATCACAGCCGTTTTACCGCTTGGTGTCCGGGTGATGACTTCATTGATTGCATAAGCTTTGATCTGATGTTTTGATGTGAGCTTATAAGCATCATCCATAAATTCCTTTAGAAGTTTTTCGCTGGTGACGGCCTTATACGTTATGTGAATGTTTGATTTCACCTGCGGATAATATATTTCTATCCAGGAATTCTCCCTTATGCGCGAAGTATCACGAAGTAGTGTGGCGTGCCTTGAATACTCGAAAGAATAAGGAAGCGTATCGGGCAGCATGAGGTATTCATGCGGAGGGAGGATAAGCCTGTTGTAGCCCAACGGTTTCGGTTGATAGTCCGCACTGCAGGCGCCCAGTGAAATGGAGGCGATTACTAAGATAATGAAACAATGCTTCGGACTACGCTTGTGCATGGACATTCACCCGGACTCTTTTTATTCTTTTCTGCTCTACTGCTTCTATGACGAATGTATATTGCTCATAATATAGTTCGTCACCGGCCCCTGGGAGTTCATCGTTGAATTCGATAATAAAATCCTCGAGCGATTCTTCTTCGCCTGGTTCACGGAAGAATGGATGTTCCTGATCCAGCGCTCTGAAAAAATCCTGAATAGGTGTTCTTCCGTCGAAGACAAAGGTATTGTCGTCTATCTTGCGAAAGGCGCTCTCAGTTATCTCCGAGGTGTCAGTATTAAGTTCACCGATGATCCCTTCAATGAGGTCTTCTAACGTTATGAGCCCGGACGTTTCTCCCTTCTCATTCTTCACGATGCCCATGTATACGCGCTTCTCCTGAAAGTCCTTTAGCAACAGATCTATTTTTTTATTTTCTGTTACAAAAAATCCGGGGCGAAGCATTCCGCTCCATTTGAAGGCGATCCCTTCATCAAGGAACGGAAGCAGATCCTTTATATAGAGCACGCCTTCGATACTATCAAGATTCTTCCGGTAGACGGGCATTCGGGAATACCCCTCCTGATTGATAAAACTCACGAGTTCCGTGAAATTTGAATCTATACTAACGGCGATCATGGAATCAAGTGGTCGCATAAGATCTTTTACGCGCAGGGCGCCAAAGTTTACAATGCCCCGAATTATTTCTTTTTCATTTTCTGACTCGGTAGTGGTTAAACTCCGCTCCAGTGCCTGACCGAGTTCTTCGTGTGATATTTCCTTTTCACGGGATGATTGTCTCCATTGTGCGGTGAAGCGTAAAACGGGTTTCACCAGGGGCTTCATTATATTAATCAATACCTTTAGTGGTTTCACCACCAAGAGAGAAACGGGCAGATCGTTGTTGCGCGCAAAAAGTCTTGGAAGCAATTCGCTTAGTATTATCATGAAAGATGTGACGATAATGATAATACCTACGCTTGCGTGTTCAGTCGTTTGCCATGCAAGCACCAGTAACAGAATGGTGAGCGCCACTTTCACAAAAACGTGAAGGAGCGCGAGGCTGATGCGCAGTGCCAGCGGATCATCCAACAATGCTGCGATCATTTTTTCCTGATTGCTTCGACCGTTTTTCAGTCGTTGAACATCGGGAAGCAACGCAAATACAGATGTCTCTGATGCTGCAATCAGGGTAGAGAGCAGCATCAAAGAACAGACTGCAAGTGTTCCAAGAATCAGCGATAACATTGATTCCGGAAAAACAAAACTGGGAGGCTCGTCCACAGGGTCAGGTTTGGTGAAACATCAGAACGGCAGATCGTCTATGCTGGTGTCGACCGGCGCATTCGCTCTAAAATTGTCGGCAGCGGTAGTTTCAGCAGTGGCATAATGTGATCCCGAGTTTCCGCCGCTGCCTTTAGGTGTAAGCCTGGTCATATTGTCTCCGATGATCTCGGTGGTATAGCGGGTGACGCCCTCTTTTTCCCAGGATCTTGTCCGGAGCTTCCCCTCTAAATAAACCATGTCGCCTTTATGGAGGTATTTTTGTGCGATTTCAGCAAGACCACGCCACAGCACAATGTTGTGCCATTCGGTGATCTCCTTTTTATCACCCGTGGTCTTATCCTTATAACTCTCAGAAGTAGCTACTGTGAAGTTGGCTACCACTGCTCCGTTTTCCAAATTTCTAACCTCTGGATCTTTCCCCAGGCGGCCTACGAGAATGACTTTATTTACTCCTGACATAATGATGAAAAGTTTAAGTTATTAATAATTTATCAGACAACCGTAATTTATCAGACAACCGTAAAGAGCAAAAGTAACACAATCAGCAAACTATAATAAACGATGATCCTCCAGAAAACGGCTAATCAATACCGGCTTCGGCAATGCTGCGATCTTTTTTGCTGAATAAAATTTAAGCGTTCTGTCTGACAACCCAAAACCCTGGATGTCTTCGACGACAATAAATCTGGAAAATATAATCTGATGAGTAAGAACGTGCCTGTATTCCGCGGAGATTTCGGGTTCTTCTACATTGATGTTCGAACATGATGATTCATTAAACTGCTGCAAAAGCTTTTTTAATTCTGCGGGTCTGTCTTTTTCAATCAGAAAAAAGTCGTAGAGCCCCTCCCAGATATCTCTCGCCCCTCTTTTTCCCATCAGCAATGAATTACCGTGCTTTAGTACAAAGTAGTAAAAATACCTTCTTCGGGACGTTTTGGCCTTAGCCTTTACGGGCAGCAGGTGCTGCAGGCCCTTTTGCGCAGCAAAGCAGGACTGAAGAAAAACGCATCGCTGACAGTCGGGATTTCTTGGCGTACAAAACAATGCACCAAACTCCATTAACGCCTGATTGTGTAAATCGGGTCGCTCATTGCTAATGAGGTCATTTGCCAGTTTTGTGAAAGACCGCTTCCCTTCGGGGCTACTGATTTCCAGGTCAACGCCAAACGACCTGGCCAGCACGCGGAATACATTACCATCGACAACTGCTACCTTTTCGTTATAACAGAAGGACGCAATCGCCGCTGCAGTATACTCACCAACGCCCCGAAGCTTTTTAAGCGACTGGAAGTCAGCTGGAAATTGTGAATTGAAGTTGTGTACAACCTCCCGCGCACACCGGTGGAGGTTTCTGGCGCGCGTATAGTATCCAAGTCCCTGCCACAGCCTGAGCACATCCTGTTCCGAGGCAGCGGCAAGCGCTGCTACATTGGGAAATCTTTCGATGAAACGATGGTAGTATGGCAGGCCCTGTGCGACGCGGGTTTGCTGCAGGATAACCTCCGACAGCCAGATCTTATAGGGGTCCCGGGTTTGCCGCCATGGGAGGTCTCGTTTATTGCTCTCATACCATTCAACGACTTTATCAGAGAAATATCGTTTGTCCATCTTGCTGATTATCAGATTTTTTCAATATTCATTTTTAATTCTGAGGGTAGCTTTTAAATTTGCCCTCCCTAAAAATTTTCGTCCCTTAAAAACCAACAATGTGACAAAGGCAGACATTATTAACGAAATTGCAGAAAAGACAGGAGTCGACAAGGCTGATGTTACAGCATCTGTAGAAGCCTTTTTCAGCGTAGTGAAGAACTCTATGTCCAATGGCAATAACATATACATCCGTGGTTTCGGAAGCTTTATAAACAAAAAGCGAAAGAAAAAGATTGCGCGCAATATCTCGCGTAACACGGCCCTGGTTATTGAGGAGCACTTTGTGCCAAGTTTCAAGCCGGCCAAAATCTTTGTTAACAAGATCAAGAATAGCGATAAGGTCAAACAACTCCAGGAAAAATAATCTCTGCGCTTCGCAGCAAAGTGGCGGTGAGATGGTGCGGTGGCATTATCAAGCGCGTCGTTCACACAATCATGCTCAAAACACGAATTATACTAGTTGCAAGTAGCCTAATCGTTATAATGTTGATCTTCCTGTTGCCGAAAGCTGTCGTTGACAACGATGGAAATATGGCGACTGCGGGGGACTCAGCAGCGGCACCGGATCCCAACCATGCAGCGGCACCGACCGCCATACGGTCGCGTATTTCGTCGTTCCGGCTTCGATTTCAGGCAGGTACATCGAAAGAAAAAAATGCTATCTTTGCCGACTCTTTGGCAAAACTATATCGAACTGCGGGCAAATTCGACAGTTCGGCATGGTTCGCGGAGGAGTCGTCAAAGTTCTTTAACACTGCTGAAAGCTGGATCAAAGCCGGAGACGAATACTATCAGGCCTATTCCTTCGCGCTCGATCAGACCAAGCAGACAAAATTTGCGGAGAAGACCAGGGAATACTATCAAAAGGCTTTGGATGTGAATCCAGGTAACCTGGATATAAAGACTAAGATGGCGATGACCTATCTGAGCTCCGGAAGTCCAATGCAAGGTATCACCATGCTAAGAGAAGTATTGGCTGCGGATCCAAAGAACGAACCAGCCCTCTTTAATATGGGTATGCTTTCGATACAATCCGGTCAGTATGACCGGGCGGTCGAACGCTTGCGCGAATTGATCAAGATTAACCCTGATCATACGCAAGGGCATCTGCTGCTCGGTATAGCGT
>JANNPM010000152.1:0-6038 GCA_031400145.1 Chryseolinea sp.
GTTATAATAATGCAGAAGCGTACGATGTTATCGATGTGATGAACGTAGCGTCGAATAAGGCATTCAAGGTGAAGGTAATACGCTATGAAATACTGCTGAATTATGCCGAAGCGGCTGCCAACAATGGCGACCTGGCAAAGGCAACGCAGCTGCTGACCGCCGTCAGGAACAGGTCCAATCCTGCCTACGTATTTCCTGATGGAGATGTTTCATCGAAGGAGGCACTCATCAATACGATCCTGACCGGGCGGCGAATTGAATTGGTGGGTGAAGGGTTCCGGCTTGGTGATTTGCAACGGAGGGGCCAGACAATTCCCGCAAAAGTGGGCGCCATCGGAACAGCGCCACTGGTACTTCCCTCAGCCAGCAATTACATCTGGCCAATCCCGAGCGGCGAGCTTTCGGCGAACAAACTGATGGTACCGAACCCGTGAGCGTTTAAAACGGAGGCCTGGGGTAGGCGAGCCTCCGTTTTCATTACCAGGTAAGGTAGGAGTTATGAGTTATGAGTTGGCGTTTTGTCGCTGAGATTTTGCTATCGCTTCGATTTAGTAGCATTGTAAACCATAAATTGTTGGTCAGCGTGAGTCGTATTTTTAGTGAGATGCTTATAAATAATGTATGCAAAAGTGAGCGTGGCGACGCCGATGACGATTTTCAGGTCTATGGAAGTATTGTAAAACGTGGCAAGGGAGATCTGTATTGCAAACAACACAATTCCGATGATAGATATTTTGATGGTCATGATGAGTTTTGGCTGGAGATTTTTAAAAAATGAAAAACAATCATCAAAAATATCCAGTTAATGCCTCGGCCAGTACACCTGTGCCGATCCGGAAAATGAAAGTCGTGATGATCAATATCACCGGCACCGTATAGCCACCCAATTTCTCCTTTGTGAGAACAAGCGTAAAGATTCGGTATGACGGTGCTGTAAACAGGATTGCGGCTATCGCTCCGTTCGTAAAACCCAAATGCAAGAGAACTGTTCCAAGTAGAATTTCGAACAATACAGGGATGGAAAGGAATGTTCCAATAAATGAAACAATGGTAATTACCAGCAATGGGTTATAACTGGCAATGGATTCCAGCACCTCATTGGGGAACAAAACACGGAACACCGCGACGAATATTGTCCCGATCAACATGAGTGGCAGCAGTTTGAGCGCGATGTTTCCCGTTAAGATCAGCCAGTCTTCGAAACATTTAACGATGGTTTCGCCACGCGTCTTCTCTGGAAAGTAACATGAAATCGAGTTCATCAGATCCCCCCTTACAAATGGAGATTCCTTTCTTTGAATTACATATTTCGAAACGACCGGCACAACCACCAGGATCATAACTAAACTGAAGAAGATGCGGGAGATGACAACTGCTGCGTCGAAGAGTGTGAACATTGTAATGATGCCGATAAAATTGAACAACGCTCCACCCAATATGATCCCGAGCGTCGATTCAGCGCTGCCTGATTTTGAAGTCATTCCTACGCTTGCCACAGCAGAACAGTTCGCGCACATGTTTAGCGGCATTCCTATAATGCTACCCATGGCGGCGCCTTTGAGTCCCTTTAATTCCAGAAACGAACTGATGCGTTTGTAGGATAGCACCAACGATAAGCCAGCGCCGGCGATCACAAGAGCGAAGGTCATTCCCGTAGCATTCGCGATCCAAAAATTAGCGGACGATTTCACCGTTGCCAGCGGAAATGCATCCGCCTCCGTTACTGGATATTTTTCATGGAAGTTAAGTTCGCCGTGATCATGGGGTTTCTCACACTCGCCTTCAATACAAACTCCTTTCGTGGCCTCAGACGGAAATCGGCTTCCGTACAAGAAGAGCAGCAGGAAACCAATCAGCATGGCCATTTTAATGACATTTTCTTTGTTCACGGAATTCGCAGGTATTAATTTAATGCTGTGATAATTGCAGTTGTGAAGATGGTAAGACTGACAAAGAAAAGGAAGAAGTATCTTACAAGAACGGCTGTTGTTGAAATCGGAGCCCTTTGGCCGCTCAATTCCACGAACAATTTTAGAATTTTCTGATGTAAGATTCGAGTAATTAAACCGATGATTTACACCGGCCTCTCACTACCATATTACTTAACTTTACACTCTATCGATTAAAATAGGATGCTGCGAGCGTTAGTGTGTATTGTTGTATTGATTTCCTCAAATTTTAACGTCCTTTTCAGTCAAACTGACAACGTAGGGTCAGGAGGAGCCATACAATTTGATGGTATTGACGATTACATTGACTTCGGCGACATCTACAGCGATTTACAGTTACCATTCACGATCTCCGCCTGGGTGAAGTTGGATCCAGCCAACGACCAACCGGGTGCCGTTTTCACCAATCGCAACTGTGACCCTATCTACACAGGCTTCCGATTGATCGTAAATAACAACGCTATTTCCATGGATTATGGTGACGGACTGGGAGGAAATAACCCCGCCTTCAGACACGGAAAGAATGCAAATGTCGATCTGCTAACAGGAAATTGGAATCATATAACAGCCGTTGTCCGCAATCGTTACGATATCGATCTTTATTTAAATGGTGTGAACGTCGGCGGTGACTATTCCGGAGGTTCCGACAAAACCATGGACTCCAGCAAGCCCGGCTTTGCATCGACGGCTTACTTTAAATCCAACGGAATTATCTACCGATTTAATGGAACTGTAGACGACATACGCCTATGGAACCGGGCACTTTCTCAATCAGAAATTCGCGACACCATGTGTGTTAACCTGGCTGGGTCGGAGTCGGGACTTGTTGGCTACTGGAATTTTAATGAAACCAACGGCAATACAGTATTTGATCTTTCTGCGAACCATTTCAATGGGATGATCAAGGGCAATCCGAAGCGCGTGCGTTCCGGTGCTCCGATCGGCGACCAGAGTGTTTACCTGTATCCAACGAGCTGGGCCGGCCAACAACTCACGCTTGATATAAACGACCAACAGTTTACCGTGAAAGATGTCAGCAATTCTTGCAAAGGCGTGCACATCTATGGGGTTAAGAAGTTTCCAAGCATAACCACCGGAATTACAGAGATGCCTGAAGAGGAATTATACTTCGGTGTCTTCACCGCACAACAATTCCCTACATCCACCTTCACCATTGAAATTGATAATGTCAGTAATTGCGGTCAATATATTCGCGATGATAATAGCACTTCACCCTGGACAAGTGAAGGTTTGATAGCGCTTCAACGGAGGATAGAATTTATTCAAGCGCCTCGACCGGGGGAAATCGACTTTGACCTTGGGAATGATAAAGTCCTTTGTGATAATATGAGTTATGAAATCGCCACAGGGCTAGACGACAGTGAGCATACTTTCAAATGGAGCAATGGCGCAACCACGCCATCAGTAACGGTCACGGCGTCCGGCAAGTATCGCGTACAAGCTTCAAAAGGATGCGTGGTCAAAGAGGACAGTGTTACCGTTACTTTTATGTCCACTCCGCAGGAATTCCTCTTAGGGGAGGATGTGGTCACTTGCGATTTTAAGTCTGTGACCTTAACCGTTTCCGCGCTGTCATTAGCTGATATTCAATGGAGCGATGGCTCCAAAGGCAATACGATGGTCGTGAATTCATATGGTAAGTATTGGGCAACAATTCAGAATGTTTGTGGTCAGGTATCCGATACGATCACTTTTTTCAAACCAGTCGTGCTCGATTCTCAGATACCCAATGTAATAACACCCAACAGCGATGAAAAGAATGATCTCTTCGTTATTCCGGGCAACATTGGTGAACCAGTAGTCCTGAACATATACAACCGATGGGGCGAATTGATTCATCATGCGCAATCTTACCAGAACGATTGGTCGCCCGATGAACTGTCCCCTGGTGTCTACTTCATTACTTTGCGCAGTCCCTGCCTGGAATCATACAAAGGGACGTTGCGCGTCCTCGAATAGTTAAAGTTCTAAACCACGGAAACTCATGGCATGCTGTATGATCATGACCTAACCCTTATAACCACGCTTCCCTTCTTCAGGCTTTGCTCCACATAGCGATGCGCCTCAATCGTCTGCTCAAGCGGATAAATACGGTCAATGACCGGCTTAATTTTTTTGGCTGAAATTAACTCTACAAGAAAGTTGAGGTCCTCTTCCTTTTCATCTGCCAAAGCGAACCGGACTTTTTTTCGGATCGTCCGTTCCACCCAAAGACCACGCAACATTTTCCGCGGACTGCTATTGGCCATGAGATAGTAACCATTTTCAGCAAGCGCGCTTATACATTTAGAAAACGAACTGTTATAAACCATGTCAAAAATAACATCGTATTTTTTTCCAGTGGGGAATTGCTCTTTCGTATAATCGACAACTTCATCAGCACCGATCGACTTTAGCATATCCGGTTTATCCGTGTGATCGATGGCCGTGACGTGAGCACCCCAATGTTTCGCAAGCAGCGTCAATAATCAACACTTGTGGTCGCGGCTTGATGTTCGCCGTCCTTTCTCATCTTCCCATTCAAAAAAAATTTTCACCTTTATCCCCGACGCCATGGTGAACATAAACAGAAACGACCCCTGCCACTGCGGCAGCGGAAAAAAATACAAGAAATGCTGCGCCGACGCAGACCAGCAACGTGAATTCGTTGCCAGCAAACTCGGCATTCAAGAGTCGATGAATTACAACCCATTGACGCTCCACGAAGATGAAGAAGCAGAGGATGACGATATGGTCACTGCGTTCGACCTTGAAGATGACATTGAGGATTCCAAACCAGATGATCCCTTAGTTACAGCCTGGTGGGATGAATATCGAAGCATAGAGGGCCTCGACGAAGAACGTGCGCAGTTAGATAAATTCTTCGACACTTACCCGAATCTGGTAGATCAGCTTGGACTGGAGCATGATGTTTTGTTTGCGATGGGAGGCGCATATCTCCAGGCCGATCGTGTCGATGAATACGTAACGTTTTTGATGAACTTAAGGGATCGCTTTCCCGCCAGGTATGAAAAAGCCGCCGGGTACTGCGATTTTTACATCATCTCGTGGCTTATCAGTAAGGGCCGGAATTTGGAAATCCAAAATTTTCTGAATCATTTCATCAATCAACCCGTATTGCATTTCAATCACTTTTTTGCACTGCTTGAACTACTCCTCGCAGTCGATGAGACAAATGAACCAATCCTAATGATCAGGAACGCTTTTGAAGCATCTGAAGAAATGACAGAATTATTCGAAAGCGAAAACATCCTTCGTCTTTGGGCTAGACAATTGTTATTGCCCTATATCAAAGACGAAATAACCGATAATGATATCAGACAATATTTAAATGAGCTGGATAAAAACATTCCAGAAGAGAACGACTACCCAGTGACCGAACATATTATTGCACAGTGGAAAAAGCAAGTGCAGCAAATTCGAAGGCCTTTCGTATTGTGGAACAACAAGTTCCTTAATAGCAGGACTGAAATTATGGAGCTAGCAAACGCGGTTGGCTCGAATTTCATGCGATACATGCATGAGGAGGCAAAGATCTCGTGGATGAGCGCGGGGTACTACGGCGACCTGGCCTGCATATTCCTGATCAGCTATTGGAGTAAATATAAGTCGCGCAAGCGCATGTTTTATTTTGAGGAGGCGCGGACGAACGAAATAATAAGGGAAATCGGTGGTCAATCATTCTATCTGGACTGCATTAGATTACTTAGCACACTAACTAGTCTCTATTACTTTGCAGCATATTTGCGCAAATGCGGAAACTTGACCATCGACGAATGCAACCGGCTGCAAGAATATTGCAGCGAAAAACATACTTAGGAGTATCCAGGCTGGAAGGCAGAGTGTGTTGAGGCGTTGTGCTTTGCGACATTTGCTACCTTCAGCGTGCCCAATTAATAGCCCTGAAAGTCAGCCAGGTGCCGCGATCCGGCTTGTCGCTGTTGCCCGTTTTGCATGCTAAGCTGCATCGAATTGTCATCACTTGTCACCATTTTTCAGGAGGTTTGTCGGCAGTGGCTGACTACATTGCTGATTCGCCACCATCCAGACTAACGGTAGATGTATGAA
>JANNPM010000157.1:0-3258 GCA_031400145.1 Chryseolinea sp.
GCATATGAACCTGTAACCGGCGATGACCGGTGCTTCGGTCCACGCTATTCCCTCAACCGGTCTGCCAGCGGCAAGTGTCGAGTTGTAGAGCGTCTCTGCAGTACTTGGATCCGTGGCTAGCCATACAGGCAGGTGAAGACCCATTCCCTCAAGAAGATTCACAAAATAGCTACTCCAGGAGATCGACACTACTACATTTCCAATTGCGTACTCCAGTATCAGCGCCCAACCCAACACCCACGCTACCACTTCGCCAAACGTCACGTAGGAATATGTATAGGCACTTCCGGCGACCGGAACGCGGGACGCGAATTCCGCATAGCAAAGCGCTGTAAATCCGCATGTAACAGCCGTAATAAGAAAAAGAAAAACAACCCCGGGCCCCCCGTCATAGGCAGCCTGCCCAATGGTGGAGAATATGCCCGCACCAATGACAGCAGCGATGCCCATCGCCGTGAGATCGCGAACTCCCAGGACCTTTTTTAAACTGCCCGAACCGTGGCCATCGGTAACCCCGTGTTCAGCGTCGCTGATAATGGTAGAAAGAGATTTCTTTCTGAACAGTGAATTGGCCATTCATTTCGGGTTAGGTGCCTCAAAATAGTTGATTTTTTTGACTTAAATTAGCGCCGCAATGTTAACGCATTTTTTAACCGCGGTTTATTCCTGTTTCATTTAATGCACGTATCAAAAGATGACCCTGAGGAGGTTCAATCACCCCTGCAGCAGAAAACGACTATTTCATCAGAGGAGCTTAACGCGCTACCGCTGATGGCATTCAACGGTAACGTCGTATTGATCACAGAAACAAGTAAGCTGCCGTCTTTCTTAAAGGATATCCAAAAACACAACGTTGTCGGATTCGACACCGAGACGCGCCCGAGCTTTAAGCGCGGTCAAACCCACAAGGTAGCCTTGCTTCAGTTGGCGATACCAGGCAAGGTATTTCTGATCAGAATCCATCAAACCGGACTTCCCGAAGAAATTGTTTCTTTATTTGAAAATCCGGACATCATCAAAGCAGGTGTGGCGATTCATGATGACATCAAAGCACTCCAACAGATCAACAAGTTTCAGCCGATATCCTTCATTGAATTATCAACAATGGCCAAGGCGTCGGGTCTTCAGGTGGAGAGCGTGAAGAAGCTGGCGGGGTTGTTATTGGGATTCCGTATCTCCAAAAGCGCACAAACCTCTAATTGGGAATTACCTACGCTTAGTGATAAGCAGCTCGAATATGCAGCGACAGATGCCTGGGTATGCCTGGAAATCTACCATCATTTGAAATCTCACCAGCAACAGTTTAGATACTAGCATAAAGATCATTGAACAAAAGTTGTTGTCTGTGACTACCGTGGCAATGGCGCCAGCACGTACGATAGATCTTTGGTGCATACAGTCCACTAAGGTCAGTGCAGAATACTCTATGACATTGCCGGGTTAGTTATAGATTTCGTTTAAAACACCAGCCACGCGTATCCCTGCCAGCAGGATTCGCTCGCGTACAAGGGGAAAGTTTTTGTAGGAATACGCGTAGCCGAGCTTACCGTTTCCGTAGTCGTATACCTGCTTTCTATAGGTCATGCTTTCATAGGCCCAATCGCGCGCTGATGATTGCTGCAGCGCCAGTCTTCTGGCGTCATCGGGCTTCTCAAGTGATTCTGCCAATTCCGTAAAACTAAGGTGCGTGTCGTTTATCATATCGCTGTCCCAAACTCTATGCAGGTTGCTGTCGGTTTGAAACCACTTCACTTTAACATCGCTGCCGCCACGGTCATCGCTGCCGCCAACGTGCAATGGCTGGTGTATATCACCGATGAGGTGGATCAGCATCCTTACATGGCTGGCCTCTTCAACTGCATTCAATTTTTTTGATTTCAACTCCATGATGAGGCGCTCAATAGTTTGAATGATGTCACCATTGGGATTCTTTTGGGCCTGATCATAAGTTTGACCATCCAGGATAGTGACCCAGTGCCAGTCACTTGTATAATTGTAAGTGGAGTCTGAACGGATGTCATCCATCCACGTGCTGGCCATCGCCAGGGATTGGCCTTGAAGGATGCGCTGCAACTCCTTTCTTGCTTTTTTGCTGAGGTATTTTTCGGCAATCAATCCGGTAGCACGGTGACCGGTTGCGCCCCAGGCAACGCATTCGGTCGCGGACAGTGTGAGTAACATCAGAAATGCTATGGCAGTCTTCATCATGTATTTATGTCTGCGGAGTAATTTGTACAAATTCTCTCTAACTGAAATTATCAGCGGTTTGAATCCCTTTACAAAATTTTATGCTCCCTTTTTTCACGCTATATTTGCCTTTTCACTTTACGGCCCTCGGCGTAACCGTATATCCTTCCTGCCGCAAAAGATTTACCAGTCCGTTTTTTCCCGCAAGATGAAGTGCGCCGACGGCGACAAAAGTAGGTTGCTGTTTCATCAGCGGAGGAAGCTGTTCTATCCATTGCTTATTGCGTGCATCCAGCATTACTTCCGCTTCTTCTTTTGTGTACGTTTGGCCGGCAAGCAAGCGTTCGAGCTGTGCAAGTTTGCCATCACGATAACTCTTGTTCAATTGGATAAGCTCAGTCCTGGCCTTGTCCTTTTCGTCCACAAATTTTGTAAGCATCGCTACCTGTCGCGCCAGCGTGAACTGATTGAACAATGCATGTATTTGTATATCGAAGGTTTCAAGGCCAACCAGGTATTTGCCATCTTTCTTCCCGCGGTTCTGAAAGTAAATATCCATCGGCTCATCAAAGGTCTTGTCTGTTGGATAATGTTTCTCCTGAAGCATAGTCATGAGGAAGATCTGGATTGCCATCGGGTTCATTTCGTTGAACAGATTGAGCTCATAGCCCGACAATTCCCGCAGCCAGCGCGCCGTTTTCTGATAGTCTGCCGGAGTCAGCAATTTATCGAGACTGGTGTTGTTGAGTCTCGCGGCTATCATCATTCTCATCGTCATCGAACTGTCGATGAGGATCTCGCCGACAACGGTTTTACATTGATTGAAATTGCTCATTACTTGCGTAAGGCTGTCAACATAACTCGATCCGAGCAGGTGGAATGTTCCAAAAAGGAAGGAAGGAGTTGGAAGGTCTTTGCCGCGCACTTCCCAGAACATAGCATCTTCTACCTGGTTCTGCCCCAGGAGCGTGCCGGGTAAACTCGATACTGCTATGAAGGCAAAGAGCAAGCGTCGACAATACTTACCCATGCACATCATTTAACAGAGCCTTGAGCTTTTCAAGATGGTTG
>JANNPM010000163.1:0-9896 GCA_031400145.1 Chryseolinea sp.
GATCTTTCCTGACAAGCCCATTACCAGGAAGCCTGCTGAAGTGCGTATGGGTAAAGGTAAAGGTGCTCCCGAATATTGGGTAGCGGTTATCAAACCGGGCACAATTCTGTTCGAAGCGGGGGGCGTGAATATCGCTACTGCCAAAGAAGCAATGAAGCTTGCCGAAGGCAAGCTCCCTATGAAGACAAAGTTTACGATCAAACGTGATTACGTAGAAGCATGAAAGGCATGAAGTACTCTGAGATTCAGGCGCTAAGTGTCGCTGAACTTAAAGACAAAATAAACAGCGAGCGCGAAAACCTTCGCAAGATGCAGTTTGCGCATCAGGTTACAGCCATAGAAAATCCTATGAAACTGCGCGAAAGCCGCAAGCTCGTTGCCCGGTTAAATACTGAATTGAAGGCAAAAGAATTAAAAAAATAATTCCCATGGAACTCGAACGGAACGATAGAAAAGAAAGGGTCGGTAAAGTCGTCAGCAACAAAATGCAGAAGACTATTACGGTAGCCGTCGACCGAAAGGTAAAGCATCCGATCTACGGAAAGTTTGTGAACAGAACGACGTCGTTCAAGGCGCATGACGAAGCCAATACTGCCGGTATCGGCGACCTCGTACGCATCATGGAAACAAGACCATTGAGCAAGGATAAGCGTTGGAGATTAGTTGAAATTGTCGAAAAAGCCAAGTAATCATGATAAGCACAGAATCGAGACTTACAGTTGCTGATAACAGTGGAGCAAAGGAAGTGCTCTGTATGCATGTTCTTGGCGGAACGAGAAGGCGCTATGCATCAGTAGGAGACAAGATCGTCGTTACTGTAAAGTCGGCCATGCCCAGCAGCCAGGTAAAAAAGGGAACTGTCTCCAAGGCTGTAGTGGTCAGGGTAAAGAAAGAGATCAGAAGAAAGGACGGATCTTATATCCGTTTTGAAGATAACGCTGCCGTTCTTTTGAATGCGCAGGACGAGCCGCGCGGTACCCGTATCTTCGGTCCCGTGGCGCGTGAGCTCAGGGAAAAGCAGTTTATGAAAATTGTTTCATTGGCACCAGAAGTTATATAAGCCATGTTAAAGAACAGTAACAAGCAAACAAAGCTCCATATCAAGAAGGGAGATACCGTGATGGTAATCGCCGGCGATGATAAAAGCACTAAGGACAGGGTGAGAACCGGAAAGGTCCTGGAAATATTCCGTGACAAGAATCGCGCGATCGTCGAAGGCGTTAACATGGTCACCAAACATCAAAAACCATCTGCAGGGAAACCTGAGGGTGGCATCAAGAAGATGGAAGGTACCATTCATATCAGCAACCTGAAGCTTGTGGATCCTGCAACGGGCAAGGCTACACGCACAGGCAGAAAGCACAATGACAAAGGAAAGTTGCAAAGATTTTCAAAGAAAACCGGAGAATTCATTAAGTGATGGCGACACCAAGATTAAAGGACAAATACCTGGGCGAAATTGTCCCGGCGTTAAAGGAGAAGTTCACCTACAAATCAGTGATGCAGGTACCCAAGGTCGAAAAGATCTGCATTAACAAGGGTATGGGTGTAGCTGTATCTGACAAGAAACTGATTGATGTTGCTCTGGAAGAGATCACAACGATCAGCGGCCAGAAGGCCGTATCGACAAAGTCCAAGAAGGCAATCTCTAATTTCAAGCTGAGAGAGAATATGCCTATTGGTGTTCGGGTAACGCTTCGTGGTGACAAGATGTATGAGTTCATGGATCGTCTGATGAACATCGCCCTCCCGCGTGTTCGCGACTTCCGGGGTGTTTCTCCCAAAGGATTCGATGGCCGCGGAAATTATACGCTCGGTGTCAAGGAGCAGATCATTTTCCCTGAGATCTCTATCGATAAGGTGAACAAGATCAGCGGAATGGATATCACATTTGTTACTACGGCTCAAACCGATGAGGAAAGCCTGGAACTTTTGAAAGCGTTCGGCATGCCTTTTCAACAAAAAAATAATCAGTAGCGATGGCTAAAACATCAGTAATAGCAAGGCAGACAAAACGCGAAAGGCTTGTAGCGATACACGCTGCAAAGCGTAAAGCATTGAAAGATGCCGGCGATTATCCTGCGTTGGATAAACTTCCCCGGAACGCGTCTCCGGTAAGACTTCACAATCGCTGTAAGCTGACGGGTCGTCCCAAAGGTTATATGGGCAAATTCGGCGTTTGCCGTAATGTATTTCGCGAAATGGCGTCAAATGGAAAGATACCGGGGGTGACGAAGGCCAGCTGGTAAAGGAAGTAACATATTAGTGGCTGAGTGTCAAGGTCAAACCCCGATAAGCCCGGGGGGCGAAACCCGATAACAGTTTGGATTATTGAATTTGTTCAATATCTTTGCAGCCCGGTTTTAAAAACGCGGGCTTGCTTATTTTATAGAAAGCATTAATAAAGAAATGACTGATCCTATAGCAGATTATTTGACGCGGTTGCGGAACGCCATTAAGGCAAACCACAGGGTGGTAGAAATACCCGCTTCCAATCTCAAAAAGGAGATTACTAAAGTACTTTTTGATAAAGGCTTTATCCTGAACTACAAGTTTGAGAACGGCATTAATTATCAGGGCATCATTAAGATCGCCTTGAAGTATAACCCGGAGACCCGTGAATCGGCGATTACATCGCTAAAGCGCATCAGTACGCCGGGGCTGCGACAGTATTCTGGTTCAGCAACAATGCCGCGCGTAATGAACGGCCTGGGTGTCGCGATCCTTTCCACATCGAAAGGTGTAATCACGGACAAGGAAGCGCGCAGGATGAACATCGGCGGCGAAGTATTGTGCTACGTCTATTAATTGAGGAACCATGTCACGAATAGGTAAACAACCAATAGCGCTGCCAAAAGGAGTAACTTTTACGTTTTCTAAGGAGAACAACAGGGTGTCCGTTAAAGGTCCCAAAGGCGAGTTGCATCAAAATATTGATCCCGACTTCATCATTAAGCAGGAAGATGCATCGGTGCTCGTGGAGCGTCCGACAGAGCAGAAGCGTCACAAGTCCATGCATGGACTGTACCGCTCACTGATCTCGAACATGGTAGAAGGTGTTTCTAAAGGTTACCGGCGACAGCTTGAGCTTGTGGGTGTGGGTTACAAAGCATCAGCGCAGTCTAATGTGCTGGAGTTAAGCCTTGGATATTCTCACAACGTGTTTCTTGCTGTTCCGTCGGAAATAAGTGTTAAGGCAGTTCAGGAAAAGGGTCAGAATCCGACAATCATTCTGGAGGGCATTGACAAGCAATTGCTGGGACAGGTAGCTGCCAAGTTGAAGTCACTGCGTAAGATCGAACCTTATAAAGGAAAAGGTATTCGCTTCACAGGGGAGTATGTTCGCAGAAAAGCGGGCAAGGCTGCTGCGAAATAATGTGACTAATTGTTGGTCATCGCATTGAATGGATTGAGTATAGATATCGCACGACAGCGGTAACTTCATAGAATAAAGAATTGATCTATGGCAGGTAAGAACACTGAAAGAAGAGACCGGATAAGAAAAGGTATCCGGAAGAAGCTGAGCGGAACCAAGGACAGACCTCGTTTGTCTGTATTCAGAAGCAATAAAGGATTGTTTGTTCAGGTTATTGATGATCTGAAAGGAGAGACCCTTGCATCGGCCTCCACTGCAGAACTCGGCGACAAGGCAACGTTGAACATTGAAAGTTCTAAAAATGTTGGTAAAAAGATCGCGGAAAAGGCATTGGCCTCCGGGGTTGACACCATCATCTTCGATCGCAATGGCTACCTGTATCATGGTAACGTAAAAGCCCTGGCTGAAGGTGCCCGGGAAGGTGGACTAAAATTCTAAGGAAACTGAATATGTCAGTAAGCAATATAAGCACAGTAAAGGCCAGCGAGATCGATCTGAAAGAACGGGTAGTTGCCATCGAGCGTGTCGCCAAGGTGGTGAAAGGTGGTCGCAGGTTCAGCTTTGCTGCCATCGTCGTGGTGGGAGATGGAAATGGCGTGGTTGGATACGGGCTGGGTAAGGCAAATGAAGTAACGGATGCCATTACAAAAGGCATCGACGATGCAAAAAAGCATCTTGTAAAAGTTCCTATTATCAAGGGAACGGTGCCACACGAATCGATTGGTAAGTTCGGCGGTGGATTCGTATTGCTGAAGCCGGCATCTCCCGGTACCGGTGTTATCGCGGGTGGTGCTATGCGTGCTGTTTTGGAAAGTGCCGGCGTTCACAACGTACTGGCTAAATCAAAAGGGTCGTCTAATCCGCACAACGTGGTGAAGGCAACGTTCAAGGCATTGACCAGCATGCGCGATGCGTTTACAGTGGCGAAGAACAGAGGTGTATCACTTTCCAAAGTATTTAACGGCTAGGCATCATGGCGAAAGTACAGATCACTCAAAAGAGAAGCACCATCAAGAGACCTGACACACAGGTTCGTACGATCAAGGCATTAGGACTTGGTAGAATAAACAGAACAGTAGAAGTGGAGCTAACGCCACAGATTGCCGGAATGATTTCGAAAGTAAATCACCTGATCACAGTTAAAGAACTCTAAGATGAAGCTGCATACATTAAAACCGGCGGAAGGTTCTGTAAAGAATAATAAAAGACTTGGACGCGGGCAGGGTTCCGGTGGAAGCACGGCGGGTCGCGGACACAAAGGCGCACAGTCACGCTCGGGCTATTCTGCGAAGGCGGGATTTGAGGGTGGACAGATGCCATTGCAGCGCCGGGTTCCAAAGTTCGGCTTCAAGAATAATAATAAAGAATACTTCAAAGCGGTGAACCTCGATGTGCTCGAAACACTGGCAGGAAAAACGAAAGATGCAGCTTTGAGCCTTCAGGTACTTATTGAAAATGGTATTGTTGGCAAGAATGACAAAGTAAAAGTGTTGGGCCGGGGAGAATTAAAGTCAAAAATTACTGTTGAAGCACACGCTTTTTCAGCGTCCGCTACCCAGGCTATAGAAAAGACAGGTGGAACAGCCACAACCGTAAAGTAATGAAACGATTCTTTCAGACCATAAAGAATATCTTCTCCATCGACGACCTCCGGGTGAGGATCCTGAACACCATCGGGTTCCTGATCATTTTCCGGTTGGGTTCGTACGTGGTGCTGCCCGGTATCAATCCAAACTTGTTGGATCCCGCCCGCAACTCTACTGGTATTCTTGGATATCTGAATAACTTCCTCGGCGGAGCGTTCAACAATGCATCAATTTTTGCACTGGGAATCATGCCTTACATCTCAGCGTCGATCATTGTTCAGCTGCTCTCATTTGCTGTACCGTATTTTCAGAAGCTGCAGAAGGAAGGTGATTCGGGAAGAAAGCGCCTGAACCAATACACGCGTGTTTTGACGATCTTCATTACAGTATTCCAGGGATATAGCTACCTCAAAGGAGCGATCGATCCTGCGGTGATCATTGATCCAAGTCCTTTCTTTTATATCACCTCGGTGGTCATCCTCATTGCAGGTACGATGTTCTGTATGTGGCTGGGGGAACGCATCACAGACAAAGGAATTGGAAATGGTATTTCAATGCTGATCATGATCGGTATTGTTTCGCGGTTGCCGCTGGCCTTGATCTCGGAAGTAAGTGACAAGTTTCCCGGAAATGCGATATTCTTCATTGTTGAATTGTTTGTTCTGTTCGGAATAGTTGTTGCCGTAATTGCATTGACCCAGGCTACACGCAGAATTCCGATTCAGTACGCCAAGCAGGTCATCGGGAATAAGCTATATGGCGGGAAGCGTGACTTTATACCACTGAAGCTTAACTCAGCAGGAGTTATGCCGATCATCTTTGCGCAGGCATTGATGTTCTTCCCAACCCTGATTGCAGGGATGTGGAAAGATAGCGATGTAGGCGCGTATATCGGATCGACTTTTTCCGATCCTTACTCATGGCAATACAGCCTCTTGTTTGCTTCGATGATCCTTATCTTCACGTTTTTTTATACGGCGATTACGATCAACTCGAACGACATCGCTGACAATTTAAAGAGAAACGGCGGTTTTGTTCCAGGCGTCAAGCCTGGAAAGCAGACTGCAGAGTTTATAGATACGGTTTTATCAAGAATTACGTTACCGGGTGCATTGTTCCTGGCTTCTATTGCAATCTTGCCGGCCTTTGCCGTCCAGGCGGGAATAGGTCAGAATTTTGCGCAATTCTTCGGAGGCACGGCGCTACTGATTTTGGTCGGGGTGGTACTGGATACCCTCCAGCAGATCGAAAGCTATCTGCTGATGAGGCATTACGAAGGAATGATGAAGTCTGGTAGGGTTAAAGGACGTTCTCAATTTGCTGCGGCTTAAACGCTGAATGATTCACTTAAAAACGGCAGACGAAATTCAGATCATTAAGGAGGGAGCTAATATTCTGGGAAAAGCCCATGGTGAGGTCGCCAGGAAAGTTAAGCCCGGCGTGAAGACCAAAGATCTGGATTTGCTGGCGGAAGAGTTTATCAGGGACCATGGTGGAGTTCCATCATTTAAGAACTACAACGGTTTTCCCGGTGCGCTCTGTATTTCAGTGAATGAGGTTGTGGTACACGGATTTCCAGGGAGTTACCAGTTGAAGGAAACGGATATCATTTCCATTGACTGCGGAGTTTTCTTCAAGGGTTTTCACAGTGACTCTGCCTACACGTATCCCCTGGAGGGAGCAAGCGCAGAGACGCTGGAGTTACTGCACCGGACCTACGATTCGCTATATCTCGGCATTGCGCAGGCAAAAGCCGGCAACAGGATCGGCGATGTGAGCTTTGCCATTCAGAACTATGTTGAAGGTTTTGGATATGGCGTCGTAAGGGAGCTTGTAGGACATGGAGTTGGCAAAAAGCTTCATGAGGAGCCGGACGTGCCGAACTATGGAAAGCGCGGCAAAGGGGTTAAGATTATGGCGGGGATGGTTTTTGCCATTGAGCCGATGATTAACCGGGGCACCAAGAGTGTAGTTCAGGAAAGCGATGGCTGGACTATACGTACGTCGGACCGTAAACCATCTGCTCATTTTGAGCACACAGTGGCAATTTTGGAGAAGGGACCGGAGATATTGACAACGCATAAGTATATAGAAGAAAATTATTCATATAAGTGGCGAAGCAAAAGTCAATAGAACAAGACGGTACGATTTCAGAAGCCTTGTCCAATGCTATGTTTCGGGTGCAGTTGGAAAACGGACATGAGGTGTTGGCACATATTTCAGGTAAGATGAGGATGCATTACATCCGTATTCTACCCGGAGATAGGGTGAGGCTTGAAATGTCACCGTATGATTTAACAAAAGGTAGAATTGTATTTAGATACAAGTAACGACGAAAATGAAAGTCAAGGCATCGATCAAAAAACGAAGCGCGGATTGTAAGATCATTCGGCGTAAGGGAAAATTGTATGTGATCAACAAGAAGAATCCTCGGTATAAACAAAGACAAGGTTAACATACTATGGCACGTATAGCTGGTGTAGATATTCCTGATAATAAGCGTGGTGAGATTGGTCTTACCTACATTTTTGGCATTGGCCGCAGGTCAGCCCAAAAAATCCTTACTGAAGCGAACGTAAATATCGAGAAGAAGGTAAAGGAATGGAATGATGAAGAGTCTAATGCGATCCGCTCTATCATTTCCGGGAAATTCAGGATAGAAGGTGCGCTTAAGTCTGAGATCCAGCTGAGCATAAAGCGCCTTATGGATATCGGATGTTACCGGGGACTGCGCCATCGGAAAGGCCTGCCGGTACGTGGACAAACGACGAAGAACAATGCGCGTACCAGAAAAGGTAAGCGTAAGACTGTAGCAAATAAGAAAAAGGCAACTAAGGGTTAAACAGTTCACTCATGGCAGCAATTACTGAAAAGAGGAAAGACAAAGCAAAGAAGCGTGTTGTGAATGTGGAAGCCGTCGGCCATGCCCATATTCGCGCCACTTTCAACAATATCATCATCGCCATGACCAACATGACTGGACAGGTTATTTCCTGGGCCTCGGCTGGTAAAATGGGATTCAAAGGTTCAAAGAAGAACACGCCCTATGCTGCACAGGTTGCTGCCCAGGATTGTGCTTCCAAGGCTTTTGAGCAAGGACTTCGCAAAGTAGAGGTGTTTGTAAAAGGTCCTGGCGCGGGACGTGAGTCGGCTATCCGTACCATTCAAAGTTCGGGCATTGAAGTGACTGCAATACGCGATGTGACGCCCTTGCCGCACAACGGCTGCCGTCCTCCTAAGAAAAGAAGAGTTTAGTAAGCATTTATTCAGGTTTTACCATGGCAAGATATACAGGCCCTAAAGTCAGAATTTCGAGACGCTTCAATGAGCCTATTCTCGGTGACAACAAGGCGTTACAAAAGAAGAATTACGCACCTGGCCAGCACGGGCGTGGCAAGAAGCGTAAGCAGTCAGAATACTCAACGCAGCTTGCTGAAAAGCAAAAGGCGAAGTATATCTATGGGCTGCTTGAGCGTCAGTTTGCTAAGTTATTTGATAACGCCTCGCGTAAAAAGGGCGTAACCGGTGAAGTGTTATTGCAGATGCTTGAATCGAGGCTCGACAATACTGTATACCGACTCGGTATCGCGCCAACACGGCGTGCTGCGCGTCAGCTCGTTTTACACAAGCATATCCTGGTGAATGGTGACGTGGTTAACATCGGATCTTACTCCCTTAAGCCGGGAGAAGTAGTCGAAGTACGTGAGCGTTCAAAGTCACTTGAAGTAATTACCAACAGCTTATCATCACAAGGGGCAAGAAAGTACATTTGGCTGGAGTGGGATAACAACGAAATGGCCGGAAAGATTATCAACGTGCCACCTCGTGCCGATATACCCGAAAATATCAATGAGCAGCTTATCGTTGAATTGTACTCTAAGTAATTTTAACAGTTAACAACATTACACTATGTCAATATTAGCGTTTCAAATGCCAGAAAAGGTTGCGATGGAAAAAGCCGATGATTTTCACGGGCTCTTTACATTCAAGCCGCTCGAAAAAGGTTATGGTGTGACCATCGGTAACGCCCTGAGAAGAATTCTTTTATCATCTCTGGAAGGTTATGCGATCACCGGATTAAAAATTCCGGGAGTGTTGCATGAGTTCTCCACCATTGAAGGAGTAGTGGAAGATGTTGCTGAAATTATACTTAACCTGAAAATGGTAAGGTTCAGAAAAGTAGCGGACACGTTCGATGGCAAAATAACGGTCAACATTCGCAAGCAAAAGCAATTCAGGGCAGGTGATATCACCAAGTTTACGTCTGCGTTTGAAATTCTCAATCCTGAGCACGTTATCTGCAATCTTGATGAAGCTTCACAGTTTGAGATTGAACTCACTATAGAAAAGGGCCGTGGATACCTCCCCGCAGAAGAGAATAAGCCTACGGAGCAAGTATTCGGTTTCATTCCTATAGATGCGATCTTTACGCCGATCAAGAATGTAAAATACAGCGTGGAGAACACCCGCGTTGAGCAGAAGACTGACTACGAAAAGCTGGTTGTTGATATTGAAACTGATGGATCGATCCATCCGGAAAAGGCATTGGAAGGCGCAGCCCATATTCTGATCAAGCACTTTGCCTTGTTCTCCGATAAGTCAATGGAGCTTGAGACCGGAAAAGATGCCGAAGTAGAACAAGTGGATGAAGAAATGCTTCATATGCGCAAACTATTGAAGACACCTCTTCACGATCTTGACCTTTCGGTAAGAGCATATAATTGCCTCAAGGCTGCCGACGTGAAATCACTTGGCGATCTGGTACAACTCGAAATTTCAGATATGATGAAATTCAGGAATTTCGGCAAGAAATCACTCGCCGAACTTGAACAATTGGTAGCGGAGAAGAATCTTACCTTTGGTATGGATCTCTCCAAGTATAAACTTGATGAAGACTAGGAAATCATGAGACACGGTAAGAAAGTCAATCACTT
>JANNPM010000184.1:0-6905 GCA_031400145.1 Chryseolinea sp.
GTTATAAACAATTACCTATGAAATGGCCATGCACTGCGTTCACCCAAAGGGATGATAATTTGGTCTGGCCATTCCATGTGACAACTAAAAACAATTATTAACACATGAAATCGTCATGCACTGCGTTCACCCAAAAGGATGTTAATTAACCATGCGATTCCATGTGACTACGAAAAACAATTATTAACACATGAAAACAATGACATTGACTTCTCTTGCCCTCTGCATAAGTTTTCTTTTTGCATGGAGGAGCCCTTCGTATGATCTGGGTGACGTAGTTGCCAATTTCAGCTTGAAAAATGTCGACGGCAAAATGGTATCTCTTGATGATTACAAATCATCAAAGGGATTGATCGTAATTTTCGATTGTAATACTTGCCCGTACTCGAAGGCGTACAACGATCGTATAATTGACTTGAATATGCGCTATGGGTCGGAGGGATTTCCCGTCGTGACTATCAATGCCAATAATCCGGAAGCGTCTCCAGGCGATTCCTTTAAGGAAATGGTCTCCCTGTCTAAAAAGAAGAATTACACCTTCCCGTATCTTCTGGATGAAACACAGGAAGTAGCCAAATCTTTTGGCGCCACAAACACCCCGCACGTGTTTGTCCTTAAAAATGAATCTGCGGCTTTTAAGGTTGCCTATATCGGAA
Organism: Chryseolinea sp.; assembly: GCA_031400145.1. Taxonomy (GTDB): domain Bacteria; phylum Bacteroidota; class Bacteroidia; order Cytophagales; family Cyclobacteriaceae; genus Chryseolinea. The sequence continues at coordinate 657 of JANNPM010000184.1, forward strand.
CCATCGACAACAACTCGCGGGATGCATCGGCGGTTACACGCAAGTATGTGGAAGAAGCGGTCGATGCCCTGCTTGCGGATAAGCCGGTCCCGACAAGTAAGACCAAGGCGATTGGCTGCGGTATAAAGTGGAAGTAACTCTCTTGGCACGGCCGTAGCGCCTGTGCAGAAGTCTTCAGTTCCGTTCCATAGACGATCAAGGCTTGACGATTCGCAACAGAATCTTGTCGTGCCCTCTTCCCCCAGAGGACTCCGTGGCCTTCCGGATCAGCACTGCATTGAAATATTTTTGCTATCTGCGCAAACGGTGGCACGGAGGTTGCCTTACGTAGCTGTAAATACTCCCAATGAAAAGGTTGATGGTTTTACTTCTGCTTGCGAGCAGCAGTGTTGCGCTTGCCTATGATTCTGGAATTGCCGTACAGACTGAGAAAGGGACAACGATGCAGGTATACGTTAATGGCAAGCTGTTTAATAAACAGCCCGGGAAATTTGTCCGGGTAAGAAGTACTCCCGGATTATTTCACCTCGAAGTTAAAGTTCTCAATCCCTGGAATAAACAATGGTATATTATAAGGAAAGATATACGTGTCGACAAAGGCTTTGAATTTCAGTATAAAGTTGTTTTCATAAATAAAACGAAACCCGAACTGCGTGAAGTTAAACGCTATCCAGTCTATTCAAGGTATTTCTTAAACCCTGGACTTTATAACAAGCACCCGATCACATAAGCCTATGTCTTCCGCGACACGCTTAAAAAGACATGGTCATGGCTATCGCAAAAATTGCTAAGCCGTCAGAAAGGATAAGCTCCTTTTTCAATAGCAAAGCTTGCAATCTTACGGCGCGCTTCTTTCAGGTTGTAGGGGTCGATCTTCGTGAACCGTTTCAGTCCCATCAGCATCAACCTTAACTCGTCGCCGGTAGCGAACGATGTTATCGCCTGCCTACAACATGAAGCTGCTTTTTCCATTGCGTAGTGCAGGTAGATAATTGCTATCTCTTTTTCAATTTCACAGCCATTGATCCCGCGGAGGCTGATGAGCTTTTCAACGCGCAGCAACGTGGATTCGGCAACGTAGCATTCGATAAGTATGTCCGCGAGATTCATAAGGACTTCCTGCTCATCAGAAAGTTTAGTCATGAATTTCTGAACGGCGGCTCCCGCTACCATTAAACCTGCCTTCTTCATATTTGCAAGCGCCTTTTTTTCTTTTACAAGGACACCTTGCTCTTCGGTATTGCCGTAATCAGGGATCGCCAGCAGCTCCTTCTGTACGGCCATGGCTGATGCCATAAGGTCTATGCTACCTTTCATTGCCCGCTTTACCAGCATGTCAATGGTGAGTATCCGGTTAATTTCATTTGTTCCCTCGAAAATCCTGTTGATGCGTGCATCGCGGTATGCGCGGTCCATAGGTCCGTCAGCAGAAAAGCCCATTCCTCCATAAATCTGGACGCCTTCGTCGACAACAAAATCCAACACCTCAGAGCCATGCACTTTGGTGATCGCACATTCTATGGCAAACTCTTCAAGAGATTGAAGTTTCGCTTTAGCGGCACCAGTGCCTGCCGCAATCAATGCATTCGAGGCGTCATCGATATTCTGACCCGCGCGATAACAGGCAGACTCGCTGGCATACACTTTTGTGATCATCTCCGCGAGCTTGTGCTTGATTGCACCAAAGTTTGCTATAGACGTACCGAACTGCTTTCGCTCTTTTGCATACTTCAGCGCAAGCGATATTGTGCTCTTTGATCCGCCCACGGCGGCAACGGCAAGCTTGATGCGTCCGATATTGAGGATGTTGACGGCTATCTTAAAGCCATTTTCACGTTCAGAAAGCATGTTTTCTAACGGGACCTTGCAATCATTAAAAAATATCTGACGGGTAGAAGAGCCTTTGATGCCCATCTTATGCTCTTCCTCATTCATGGTAATGCCTCCGAAAGACTTTTCAACGATGAAGGCCGTAAGGTTTTTGTCAGCATCGATCTTTGCAAAAACAATATAAACATCTGCGAAGCCACCATTTGTGATCCACATTTTCTGGCCATTGATAAGGTAATGCTTACCGTCGGCGCTTACCGTGGCCTTGGTCTTTCCGGAGTTTGCATCGGACCCTGAGTCGGGTTCAGTAAGACAATAAGCCGCTTTGTATTTGCCTGTTGCCAGCTTCGGCAAATACTTGGCTTTTTGCGCTTCGTTGCCGTAATAGACAATTGGCAGCGTGCCGATACCAGTGTGCGCTGACAGTGCTACCGCAACCGAATGGCCACCGCCAATTACTTCGGCAACGAGCATGGTCGTATTAAAATCCATTCCGAATCCACCATACTCTACCGGAACTGATGTTCCAAGCAAACCCAGTTCCCCTGCCTTGTCAAGCAGCAACGGCATCAGGTTAAGATCTTTCATGGAGTCAATCTCGTCCAGACGTCCGATCACCTCCTTATCAAGAAAATCTTTGCACTGCTGTTGGATCATGCGCTGTTCTTCATTGAATTCCTCCGGAATGAAAATCTCTTGTGCGGATGTTTCACGGATCAAGAATTCTCCTCCCCGTATCGCTGCTTTTTTTTCAGTAATCGTCGCCATGATATCGGTATTTTTCATGTGTTAATAATTTGTTTTTAGTTGTCACATGGAATCGCATGGTTAATTAACATCCTTTTGGGTGAACGAAGTGCATGACGATTTCATGTGTTAATAATTGTTTTTAGTCGTCATATGGAATGGCCAGACCAAATTATCATCCCTTTGGGTGAAGGGGGTGCATGGCCATTTCATGTATCTTTTATGCAATCATTTCGTATATACCCGCTACGCCCTGGCCACCACCTACGCAAGCGGTAACAAGGCCATACTTCTTTTTTTGCCTGCGCAGTTCGTTAAGTAAAGTCATTGAAAGCCGTGCGCCTGAACTTCCCAGCGGATGGCCCAGAGCGATAGCCCCACCGTTGACATTAAGCTTTGCGGTATCAATTTGCAGGTCGCGGATAACCGCCAGTGATTGTGCGGCAAAGGCTTCGTTTAATTCGATGAGGTCTATCTCGTTCAACGACATTCCCGCCCGCTGCAGCGCTTTGGGAACCGCCGCTACCGGTCCTATCCCCATAATGCGTGGGTCGACGCCTGCAACTGCATAACTTACCATTCGGGCAATGGGTTTGAGGTTAAGTTGCTTCATCAGTTTTTCTGACATGACCACTGTAAACGCCGCGCCATCGGTCGTAGGCGAAGAGTTGCCCGCCGTTACAGATCCTCCAGCGGCGAACACAGGTTTCAACTTTGCCAACGCCTCCATTGACGTGTCAGCCCTTGGTCCTTCGTCGGTATCTACAACGGCATCACGGGTTTTCTTTTTGCCCTCTTCATCCACAAACACTTCGTGCGTTGTGATGGGAAGAATTTCTTCCTTGAACTTTCCCTCATGTTGCGCAATAAGCGCTTTCCTATGAGACTCAAAGGCAAACCTGTCCTGGTCCTCGCGTGATATCTTATATTCTTTTGCGATTTCTTCTGCCGTAAGGCCCATGCTGGTATAGTATTCGGGATGATCTTTGGCAATAGTATAATTAAGCGCTGTTTTCCAACCCATTACAGGAACCAGCGACATAGACTCAGCGCCGCCTGCTATGATGCAATCTGCCATACCTGCCTGTATCTTTGCAGAAGCAAGGTGTATGGCTTCTACGCCCGAACCGCAGTAGCGGTTAATCACCATGCCAGCGTTTCCCATTCCCAGTGCCGTCAGCGCGATCATTCTTCCCATTTGCATTCCTTGCTCAGCCTCCTGAACCGCATTGCCTACGATAAGGTCGTCGACCATGCTGTTCTCAAGTCCGGGAATGGAATCGACCAGCGATTTAATTACTGACGTGGCAAAATCATCAGGGCGTGTAAAGCGCAACCCACCTTTCTTTGCTCTGGTGTTTGCTGTCCTGCGGGCAGCTACGATATAAGCATCCATACTAATTTCTTACAGGTTTTCCTCCGGTTAAAATTGATTGTATTCTTTCGAGCGTCTTCCGTTCACCCGTGAGCGAGACAAACGCTTCGCGTTCGAGGTCCAGCAAATATTCTTCACTAACCATTTGGGGCGCCGTAAGATCTCCACCGCACATCACGTTGGCGATCTTCAATGCAATCTTGTGATCATGCGCTGAAATGAAATTTCCCATGCGCATTCCCTGAACGCCGGCCATAAACAACGCGAGGCCTGAACGCCCCTGCACTTTGATATTCTTCGCGGGTAACGGCGTCGTATACCCCGCATCGAACAGCTCAAGCACCGCTGATTTTGCATCCATAATCTGTCGGTCTTTGTTGATGGTAATGCGGTCGGTCTTGCGCAACACACCCATTTCACGGGCGTCTTCAGCGGACAGCGCTACCTTGGCGGTAGCGATATTCATGAAAGCATTCTGCAGGGCATTAAGTTCAACGTCTCCCTCTTCAATGGAATCACTCAATCGTTTCGTGAATTCCTTTGTACCGCCTCCAGCGGGAATGAGCCCGACACCAACCTCTACCAGGCCGATATAGGTTTCTGCTGCAGCCTGCGCAATATCGGCGTGCATCACCAATTCGCACCCTCCTCCTAGTGTCCTTCCGTGTGGGCACACGGCGACCGGTATGCTCGAATAACGTATGCGCATCACTGAATTCTGGAACTGGCGCACCATAAAATCGATTTCATCGTACTCTTGTTCAACGGCAAACATGAATATTAATCCAAGATTCGCCCCAAGGGAAAAGTCTGCTCCCTGGTGGCCGATAACGAGGCCTTTATAATTTTTTTCAGCAAGATCAATGGCTGCGTTCAGGCCTTCGATCACACTGCTACCCAGCGTAAAACTTTTACTGTGCCATGAAAAATTCAGCACACCGTCCCCGAGGTCTGTCACTTTGGATTCTGCATTGTTCCATATGACGCCCTCGCTGCGGTTTTCGAGAACAATAAACGCTGTCCTTCCCGGCAACGGTAGATATGACCGGGTTGGTATGTCATAATAGTTTCGTTGCCCGTTTTCTATTTTATAAAATGACATTCCTGCCTGTACCATCTCATAAACCCAGGCAGCCGGTTTATATCCTAAATGCTCCATTGCCTTAAGGGTCTCATCAACACCAGCTGCGTCCCACGTTTGAAATGGACCGAGCGCCCATCCGAAGCCTGCGCTTACGGCATCGTCAATTTTATAAAGCTCGTCTGCTATTTCGGGTATCCGGTTAGAAGCATATTGAAACAATGCATAGAAGGAATCGCGGTAAAAGTCAGCTGCTTTGTCTTTGCCTGAGAACAGCACCTTAAACCGGTCCTTCACGTTGTCTATCGGCTTGGCCGACTCGAGCGTGGCAAATTTTACCTTTGCTTTCTCCTTATACTCAAGTGTTTTAAGATCGAGGCTCTGTATCTCGGTTTCTCCTTTCGAATTCTTGGTTTTCTTATAGAATCCCTGACCTGTTTTATCACCTAGCCATTTGTTCTTCTCCAAATGAAGAAGAACATCCGGCAGCCTGAAGTATTCTCTTGCTTCATCATCTTTCAATCCTTCAAAAAGATTTCCTGAAACTTTTACGAGGGTGTCCAATCCTACAATATCCGATGTCCGGAATGTTGCCGATTTCGGTCTGCCGATCACTGGCCCTGTTAGCTTATCGATTTCATCGATATTGAGTTCAAGCTTGTTCATTGAATCCACCACCTTCATGATAGAAAACACACCAACGCGGTTGGCGATAAAGGCCGGCGTATCCTTACAGAGGACAGTGGTCTTTCCCAGAAAAAGATCTCCATAATGCATCAGGAAACTGGTGATCTCCGGGTCTGTATATTGCGTTGGAATGATCTCGAGCAATTTCAGATAGCGAGGCGGATTGAAAAAATGCGCTCCGCAGAAATGCTTTTTGAAATCATCACTTCGTCCTTCAGCCATCAGGTGGATCGGAATTCCGGAAGTATTGGAGGTGATGATCGTCCCTGCTTGCCGGTATTTTTCAACGTCTTCGTAAACTTGCTTTTTAATCTCCAGGTTTTCGATCACCACTTCAATGGTCCAATCATAATCCTTGATTCGTGGCATGTCATCGGTAAAATTTCCGAGACTAACCCTGGAAGCAAATTTTGTGGAATATAGGGGTCCGGGATTAGACTTAATGGATCTGTCAAACGATGTTTGCACGATCCTTTTCTTTACTTGGGGCGACGCAAGTGTAAGGCCTTTGCTTTTCTCCTCCTCCAGC
>JANNPM010000185.1:0-1861 GCA_031400145.1 Chryseolinea sp.
GTTATAAACAATTACCTATGAAATGGCCATGCACTGCGTTCACCCAAAGGGATGATAATTTGGTCTGGCCATTCCATGTGACAACTAAAAACAATTATTAACACATGAAATCGTCATGCACTGCGTTCACCCAAAAGGATGATCATTCAGAATGCGATTCCATGTGACAACTAAAAACAAATTATTAACACATGAAAAGGTCCATTGTACTGGCATTGGCTGTCATGCTTGGAACGCCCATCGCAGGGTACTCGCAAAGCTTTTTTTCGCTTCGAAGGGATCGCAATTTCATGGTAAGCCTTGGCTCTGGTACGGCAAACTATTATGGCGAAATGGTGAATCCGGGCGAGTTCGGGACGCTAAAGCCAAACATTGCCATGGGCGCCGAGATGTATTTAACCAGCAGAGTGAGCGCACGTGCTGAGCTCACGTGGTTCCAGTTGTCGGGCAATGACGCCAAAGCGGATGATGACCGTGTGGAGCGAAATCTTTCTTTTAGAACTAACGCCATAGAGCTGAGCTTGCTCGGTGCCGTTAACCTGTCCCCTATGGGAATGCGCTTTTATCAGCGCTCTTCGGTAAACTTCCACGTGTTTGCCGGTCTTGGCGCGCTCTATTTCAATCCTAAAGCAAAATATCAAGGTGAATGGCATGCGTTGCAGCCACTGCAAACAGAAAATAAAAAGTACAGCAGGTTTCAGCCGGTTATTCCCTTCGGATTAGGAGCTCGGATTAAGCTTGACCCATTTTTCAACATCCTGGTGGAGGCCGGTTACAGATTTACCTTTACTGATTACCTCGATGACGCGAGCAGTACCCGGTACGTTGATGCATCCTTGCTGAAGAATGATCTTGCAAGGGCTTTGTCAGATCGCCGCGAAGGCGAAAATAAACCCAGCAATCCCACCCTGGTGGGCAAGCGTGGAAATCCAGATAAGAATGATGGTTATTTTATTACCAACATAACGCTGCAATATTACCTGCCTAATCTGGTATTTGGCGATATCTACAATAAGTTGTACAACGCCAAACGCAAGGCATATTATCGGAAGCCTCGCAGCAGATAATCTGTCTCACAATCATTTTGAGATGTCCAGGGTTATTCTGATTTGAAAGTAGTGTAACCGCGAAGATGGAACCCTTTTCCCCTTCGGAATGTAAACTGATGTGACATTCTACCTAAATAACGCCTTATGAACAATCGGAGATTCTTACCCTACATCATCCTGGGAGTGATAGCACTTATCATAGTGATGGGCATTTCATCCAGTATTTTCTATACCATTGGTCCCTCAGAGAGGGCCATCATTTTTTATAAGTTTGGCAGTGGCCTCGATAAAAACAACGTAATTGGATCAGGTTTTCACATGAAGGCACCCTGGAACGAACTTTACGTTTATAGCGTAAATGAAACCTCTTCCGATGAGAACATGGATGTATTGGACAAGAGTGGTCTTTCCATTCACGTAGACATCACTGTGCGCTACAATCCGATGCCTGAGAAGATAGGGTACATCCATGAAAAGTTCACCAAGAATTATGTGAATGTATTGGTGATCCCTGAAGTGCGCTCTACGGTCAGACAGGTTATGGGTCGATATACTGCGGAAGAGATTTATTCTACCAAGAGAGCTGAAGTTGAAACGGCGATTCGAACGGAAACGGAAAAAATTCTTCAGCTAAATTTTGTGAACTCTCCCGCCGTATTGATCAGATCTATCATATTACCTTAACAGATTAATGCCGCGCGTAGGCGTCCCGGAAGTTGATGTCGAAACTCGACCGGGTCGCACCCGATGCCGGGCGGTTCGGGTCGACGCCGGGAGGCGCCGGCATGCCGTCACGCAGCAGGAGGTTCGTC
>JANNPM010000233.1:0-13051 GCA_031400145.1 Chryseolinea sp.
TGAACCAGGCCACGGGCTCCTTCATACATGCCCTGAACGACGCCGTCCTCGTCTCCGCCGGAAGCAGCCTCAAATTCATGCTCCTCGCCGAAGGCAAGGCCGACCTGTATCCCCGCTTCGGTCCCACGATGGAATGGGACACCGCCGCCGCCCACATCATCGTCATTGAGACCGGTATGCAAATCACACAGGCAAACAGTCCCTACCCAGTCACCTACAATAAGGAAAATTTGTTGAATCCGGAATTTTTGTGCGCACCTGTCGGAAAGGAGTTATGAGTATGCATGCAACCGCTTGCACCCTGTCAACCAACAACTTACACACTAAAAATCCTTACCCTGCCGACCAAAGTTTTTCCAGTTCGCGACATTTATCATCATTTACGGCGCGGCAGGCAAATAACTTTGTGATCGTTCATAAATTTGTAACACCAGTGATGAAGATAAATACCCTCAAGATATTAGGCATCGATTTTTTCAATGGCGACGTCAAACAAGTCGTTAAGATCCTTAAATCAGGTGGCCTGATGGTAGTTCCGTCGGGGCCGGGGCTCAATACCATCCAGCAGGATCATACCTACTATCGCTCGCTGCGCACCGCCGACCTGGTTATCGCGGACAGCGGCTATATGGCCCTGATCTGGAACGCATTCAACAAAGAAAAGATCTCCCGCATTTCCGGGCTGGAGTTCCTGGTAGAGTTTTTTGCTGATGTGGATGTGAAGGCTTCAAGCTTTGTGCTTGTTGACCCAACACCGGGTGACAGCGAGGCGAACAGAAACTATCTTAACAGCGCGGGCTTCAGCATCCCTGCCACCGCTTCATACCTGGCGCCGATGTATGAAAAAGGAAACATCGTAGACCCGGAGCTCCTTGCAAAGATTGAAAAGGAAAGACCTAAATACGTGCTGCTTAACGTGGGCGGCGGAACACAGGAAATACTTGGCGCCTACCTGAGAAGCAATATCAGCTATAGGCCGGCGATCATTTGCACAGGTGCTGCGATCGCGTTTCTCACCGGCAGACAGGCATCGATCCCTACCTGGGCAGACAGACTTTTTGTGGGTTGGCTGCTGCGATGTATCGAGAAACCGAAATTGTACATTCCACGGTATTTTAAGGCTTTCCGGCTTTTTGTCCTGATGGTGCAATATGGCCACCGGGCGCCCGTAGCGATCTAAATGGCAACTGGAATTAGATATCTTGCATAAGCAAATGAATAAAGATTCAAAAATATATATAGCAGGCCATCGTGGGATGGTCGGATCGGCGATCGTCCGCAGACTTCAAAAAGCTGGCTTTACAAATCTGGTCTTCGCCACCTCCTCGGAGCTGGATCTGAAAATGACTACCGCAGTTGATAAATTTTTTAATTCGGAAAGACCGGAATACGTTTTCCTCGCCGCCGCCAAGGTAGGAGGGATATTGTCAAATAGCACTTACCCCGCAGACTTCCTGTACGACAATCTGATGATCCAGAATAATGTCATCGAGGCTTCGTTCCGGTACAATGTGAAGAAGTTGCTTTTTCTTGGATCATCGTGTATTTATCCCAAGTACGCGCCGCAGCCGATCAGGGAAGATAGCTTGCTCAGCAGCTTTCTCGAGCCCACGAACGAGGCTTACGCCATCGCTAAAATAGCGGGCATCAAGTTGTGTCAGGCATATTACAAGCAACACGGACGTCATTTTATATCCGCCATGCCCACTAACCTTTATGGCTATGGCGACAACTATCATCCTCAGAACTCGCACGTGCTTCCGGCTTTGATCCGCCGCTTCCATGAGGCGAAGGAATCCGGCAAAGACGAGGTGGTTATCTGGGGCACGGGTTCACCGTTACGCGAATTCATGTTCGCCGATGACGTTGGCCGTGCCTGTGTTTTCCTGATGGAGAATTATGACCAACCGGAGATCGTGAACGTAGGAACAGGCGAGGAAGTGTCTATCCTTGACCTTGCGCACCTTGTTGGAAAAACAGTCGGCTTTGAAGGTCAGATTGCGTTCGACAAAACTAAACCGGACGGCACACCGCGGAAGCTGATGGACTCCACCAGGCTGCATAGCCTCGGTTTCCGCCACAAGACAACGTTAAAAGAAGGTATCAAGCTCACGTACGAAGATTTTCTAAGCAAAGTCGCGTCTTACAGCGATGCAAAGTGAACACATCTATCTTCCCCACGGAATGGTCAGGAACACCTTTAACCCAACAGGATCATAAACTGTAAAAAATGAAAAAAGCTTTTATTACCGGGATCACCGGCCAGGATGGCGCGTATCTGGCAGAATTTCTACTTGACAAAGGATATGAAGTCCACGGCCTGAAACGCCGCTCTTCTCTCTTCAACACCGCACGTATTGACCACATCTACCAGGATCCACACGATCGCGGTGCCCGGATGAAGCTCCACTTCGGAGACCTGACCGACTCGACCAACCTGATCCGTCTTATTCAGGAAATTCAGCCGGACGAAATCTATAACCTGGGCGCCATGAGCCACGTGCGGGTAAGCTTTGACATGCCCGAGTATGTGGCCAACACCGACGCCATCGGCACGCTCCGCATCCTGGAAGCCGTTCGTCTCCTTGGACTCACAGAAAAGACCCGCATCTATCAAGCCTCGACGTCCGAGCTTTACGGCAAGGTGCAGGAGATACCACAATCTGAAAAGACACCCTTTTATCCACGCTCGCCATACGCCGTCGCAAAGATGTACGGTTACTGGATAACAGTGAACTACCGCGAGGCTTACAACATGTATGCCTGCAACGGCATACTCTTTAATCATGAATCGCCGTTACGTGGCGAAACCTTCGTATCCCGCAAAATTACCCGTGCCGTCGCCCGCATGGTCCTCGGACTTCAACACAGGGTCTACATGGGTAACATCGACTCCAAGCGCGACTGGGGACATGCACGTGACTATATAGAAGCGATGTATTTGATCCTCCAACAGCCGAAGGCAGATGACTATGTAATCGCAACCGGCGAGACTACGTCTGTGCGCGAGTTCATGGTCCGTGCGTTTGCGCACGTGGGTGCGACCCTGATGTTTAAGGGAGAGGGTATTAAAGAGGTTGGTATTATTGATTCGGTGGATAGCACTATGATCGAAGGGAACCAATTGAAGGCAGGAACAGAGGTCGTGTCTATTGATCCGCGTTATTTCAGGCCAACGGAGGTTGATTTGTTACTGGGGGATCCGACGAAGTCGAAAACTGTCTTGGGATGGCAGCCTAAGTACGACGTTAACAGGCTTTTGCAAGAGATGGTGGACGCGGATTTGGACCTGATGAGAGGGGAGAATGTATTGAAGCAAGGGGGGTTTAGGGTTTATAATTTTCATGAGTAGTTGCGTAATTACGTGGCTGCAGCCCGTGATCAATTACGTGACGTTTCCTCCGGCAGTTTCAAAATTGGCCAGTACTAATGTCGCGGTATAGGCCGCGATTATCGACAGCTTCGGTAATTGTGTGCCCGCACATGAACGTCGATGCTGTTCGTTCCCTTATTGCGATCACGTGGATGTGTGATTATGGTTACGTGCATAGAGTAACCGTGTGTCCGTTGTGGGAATGGTTCCCGACCTGAAACGAAATTCACCGTCCTAAGTAAATGGTCAGTTTACCCCAAAAGTTAGGTTTCTTATAATAACCCCTAGTTATAATTCTTCTATTTCTATCTTTGTCACCTTTAAAAAAGAGTCGATGAGAAGATTATGCATATTTTTTGGGTTTGGTCTGCTGGTGATGAATGCCTGTGTTCCGGCCAGAAAATTAGTTTACTTGCAAAACGAAGATGAGTTGGCCAAACGTAAGGAGATTCCGAAAGATTCTGTTCTTCGTAAGCATACCCTAGATGTTCGGGAATATCGAATTCAGCCGCTCGATCTGTTAAGTATAAGCTTCGAAACCCTGGGTGATGAAAATGATAAATTCGATTTCCTTTCAAAAATATCGTCGCAGGCCAGGGGGTCAAGCTTAGCTGCAGCATCACTTTCAGGTATTTTGGTAAACAAGGAAGGAGAGGTAGAGTATGCGGTATTGGGAAAAGTAAAAGTAGCAGGATTGACACCTTTTGAAGCACAAGATACCATTCGTGCGTTTGCGTCGCGTTATTTAGATGATGTTGTTGTGAGAGTTCGACTGCTGAATTTTCGGTTCACTGTGCTCGGCGAAGTGAACGGAGAAAAGACAATTGTCTCGCCCAACACTCGCCTTACTATGATGGAGGCAATTGGTTTATCGGGTGGCTTAGGGGAGTTGGCTGATAGGAGTGCCGTGAAAGTAATACGCCAAAATGGGGGCGAAACCGAAATTTATTATGTTGATTTATTGAAAGAGCAATTTCTAGAATCACCGTACTATTATGTGCAGCAGAATGACGTAATAATTGTCCCACCTCTTAAGCAACGCACATTTAGAAAATATTTTTCCGGGAACATCGGTATCCTAACGGCGAGCATTTCCTTTGCGGTATTTGTGATCACTATTTTGAGATAACATTAAATACGAAGTTAACTGTGTCTGAGTTGCCTAATGTAGAAACTGGTAAGGATGCCCCTGCTATCCAAATCAATTTTAAACGTGTTTTAGACAGAATCATAAGACTGTGGTATATCATTGCCATCACCCTCACTATTTCGCTTGCCGCCGCCTACTTGATTAATCGGTATAGCACAAGGATATATCCTGTTAGAGCGTCCATTATTATTAAGGAAAACGAGGAAAGCGCAGGTGCGAAATTTTTGTATAATAATGAACTAGTAAATCCCTACCGCAACTTCTTGAATGAGATATATATCATGAAGTCTTACCCCTTATTACAAGAAGTGATAGAAGATCTGGGGTTTCAAGTTTCTTATTATCGGGAAGGGGAGATCTTAACTACAGAGTACTATGATCCCAATTTTCCCATCAAATTTAAGGCCGTAAAAGGAGGCAAGATGCCATATGGAATGTCGATGTATTTCCAGGTGAAGGATGAGGTTACTTTTTCCCTGCAATATATTTCCGACAACGATAACCACTCCGGAAAGGAATTTTATGCCCTACCATTTAATGATACAATCCACGTAAATGGGTTTGAACTATTTGTGTCGAAAGAATCAAGCGCCAAAGAGTTGATTGGAAAGCGGTTTGTAATTCAGTTTAACAATTCATTGGCCCTGGCGAAGCAATACTCAGCCCGTTTGAGCGCTACATGGGCGGCTTTGGGTGCTTCAGTAGTTAATCTTGATATCAATGGCCCAATTGCCCAAAAGGAAATCGATTTTTTGAACAAATTTATCGAACGGTATCAAAGCTATGACGTCGAAAAGAAAAACAAGGTCGCTACCATGGCGATGCGATTTTTGGAGGAGCAGTTGGTTGTAATTGGAGATTCATTAAAGATTTATGAGGATCAGGTTGAAAATTTCAAACGTAGGAATATGATCACGGAGCTGGCGGATGAGACAAATCGACTTTACTCAAAAGTGACGCAGTTCGAAGATCAGAAATTTAAATTTAAGCTTCGAGAAAATTACTATTCCTACATCACAAAGATGCTACAGGATGAACATTATGATGGAATTTTTACTCCCGGAAGCGTAGGCATCGATGACCCAATTGTCACGAAGCTGATCAACGAAGTCATGGAACTTCAGACAAATGTTGATGTTTATCGGAGTAATAAAAGCATCCAAAACTCAAAGGACAACCCACTACTCGAAAATGCATTACAACGTATTTCATTCCTGAAACTAGAAGTCTTAAAGACCATCGACAACAGCCGGAAAACGGAGACTATCAACCAGGAATTCATTTCAGATCAAATCAAGCTTGCCGAAAAGCAGTTAGGAATGTTGCCAAGTACCGAACGTGAATTAATTGACATCCAGCGCAATTATTCCTTGAAGGAAAACCTTTATTTATTTTTGCTTCAAAAAAGAACGGAGGCGGGATTGTCCAAGGCTTCAACCACGTCTGACATTTATATTGTAAATCAGCCTTTAGCGGGTGGTGCAATCAGGCCTAAGACAACTCAAAATTACGGCATCGCAGCATCGATCGGATTACTTTTGCCCATTCTTTTTTTTATTGGAATTGAACTGGCGAATAATCGAATTCAATCGAAGGAAGATATTGAGAAAATTACGACAGTGCCCTTTATTGGCGGCGTTGGTCACAATGTGTCGCACGAACCTCTTATCGTTTATAATAAACCCAGATCCGCGCTGGCCGAATCTTTCAGAGCTCTGCGTTCGAACCTGAACTACTTCACAGGCAATAAGGAGCACCAGGTGTTTATGGTAACGTCTTCAATTCCGGGTGAAGGGAAATCATTTACGACGCTTAACCTTGCCACTGTATTTGCGCTGGCTGGTAAACGAACCGTTATTTTAGGCGCTGATCTACGAAAGCCAAAGCTTGCAGAAGACTTAAAACTAACCAATGCAGTTGGACTCAGTCAGTATTTGTCGGGCATGGCCAGCTTAGAAGAGGTTGTCCAAACGAGCGGGATAGAGAATCTCTCACTGATAGCGGGTGGCCCCATGCCTCCAAACCCAAGCGAATTACTCTTGCGTCCAGCGATGTCAAAACTAATATCGGAGCTTCGAGAAAGGTTTGATTTTGTCGTGATAGATACACCACCGCTTTCTTTTGTCGCAGATGCCTTTGTCTTATCAACATATGCCGATCATACCCTGTACGTAATACGACAAGACTTTACCCCAAATATGGCCTTGACATCTTTGGAGGAATTTTATGAGACAGGTAAATTTACCAACATAAGCATCTTGTTCAATGACCTTAGAAAATCTGGTTTAGGTTACGGCTATGACTATGGCTATGGTTATGGTTATGGATACGATTATGGATATAAGAAGAACGATAAAAGCAGTGGTTATTACAATGAGTAATAACCATGTTACATTAGCTGGTTTAAGAAGGGACGACATTGCACCAATTCACGATAATCGATATTATCTGCGGGAGAGTAAATTTTTCACGACATGCTGAACGGCAAATCTGTATTAATAACCGGTGGAACTGGTTCGTTGGGAAAAGCTCTGTGTACGAATATTTTGGCAAACTATCCCGACGTTAAAAGGCTGGTGATCTTTTCCAGGGATGAACAAAAGCAGTTCTTAATGGCTCAAGATTTCCCCGCATTGAAGTTTCCACAAATAAGATTTTTCATTGGTGATGTCAGAGATTTCGACCGGATAAAAAGGGCTATAAAAGGTATTGACTTTGTAATACACACCGCCGCAATGAAACATGTGCACATAGCCGAATATAATCCTATGGAATGTGTGAAAACAAATATACTTGGTGCGGAGAACGTTATTAGTGCGAGCCTCGAGTCCGAGGTCAAGCATGTGGTTGCTTTATCAACAGATAAAGCTGCTGCGCCGGTAAATCTGTATGGAGCTACTAAGCTAGCGTCAGATAAGCTGTTTGTTGCTGCAAATAATATCCGCGGTGTCAACCCGATAAAGTTTTCAGTTGTACGGTATGGCAATGTGATGGGTTCTAATGGATCGGTTATACCGTACTTTCTTAAAAAGAGAGACGAAGGAGTGTTACCAATAACGGACGAAACAATGACCCGATTTAACATCACTTTACAGGCTGGAGTTCAAATGGTTCTGCATGCTCTTGAACATGCGTGGGGAGGAGAAATATTTGTCCCAAAAATACCCTCCTATAGAATTACCGACGTAGCGGAAGCAATAGGTCCTGGATGTAAGAAAGTGATTGTCGGGTTACGACCCGGCGAAAAAATTCATGAGGAAATGATTACTACGTCAGATTCATTTTATTCCTATGACCTGGGGAAATACTATGCCATTGTGCCATCAACGCCGCGTTGGAAGTTGGAGGACTTTGTGAAACATTTTGGTGCAGTTAAGGTACCGTTCGGGTTTCACTATAGTTCTGGTGAGAATTTGGAATGGGTGGGAGTATCGGAACTGAGGAGACTAATTAAGGAACATATTGATCCAACCTTTGAAGTTAATGAAACATATACCATACAGTAGACAATCGATAACGAAGGAAGATATTGAGGCTGTGGTCGATACACTTTCTTCTGAGTACATCACACAAGGCCCAAAAGTCAAGGAGTTTGAAGAAGCATTCGCCGCTTATATTGGTTCTCGTTTCGCAGTCGCGGTGGCAAATGGAACGGCGGCATTGCACTTGTCAGCAATGGCCTTGGGAGTAACCCCAGGAAAAAAAGTAATTACCACACCGATTACTTTCGCTGCTTCCGCAAATTGCATCCGCTATTGCGGTGGCGAAGTTGTCTTTGCGGACATTGATCCTCACTCGTTTCTCATAGACGCCAATAAGGTTCGCAACTTGCTGGAATCATCACCCATGGGAATATATAACGGCCTAGTCCTAGTAGACTTTGCTGGAAAGGCAATTGACCTTGAGATTTTCAGAGAATTGGCTGACGAATATGGTCTGTGGATTATTGAAGATGCGTGCCATGCTCCCGGTGGATATTTTCTTGATCGAGCAGGGCGACGCCATTATTGTGGAGACGGAACTTGGGCCGATCTGGCAATCTTTTCGTTCCACCCCGTAAAACACATTGCCACAGGAGAAGGGGGCATGATTACCACTAATAATGTCGACTTGTACACCAAGCTTTTGCAGCTTCGAAGCCATGGCATCGTACGTGATGAAAATCTATTTTTGAATGATGTCAAGTTTGCCACCTCAAGCCAAGTGATGGATGGATCATATCCGAGTTGGTATATGGAAATGCAAGAACTTGGATACAACTACCGTCTCACAGATTTCCAGTCAGCCCTTGGATTGAGCCAGCTGAAGCGTGCTGCCGAAGGTTTACAGAGACGTCTTTTGATTGCTCGTCGATACGACGATGCATTTAAAACTCATCCAGTGATAAGATCACAGAAGAACGAGGTAGCAGGGATGTCGGGACACGCATATCATCTTTATATTATAGAAGTTCCCGATAGATTGGGGCTTTATAACTATTTGCGTGGCCATAATATTTATGCTCAGGTGCACTATATCCCGCTACACTTAATGCCATACTACCGCCAATTGGGATGGAAGGAAGGTGATATGCCATTTGCGGAAAGATACTATTTAGCCTGCCTGAGTATCCCTATGTTTCCAACGTTGACAGATGCAGAACAAGATTTTGTGATTAGTACAATTAAGGATTATTTTCCGAATTAAATATGGAAACAGAACAAACTAAGTTTTGGGAAGGAGAATTCGGGAAAAATTACACCGACAGGAATTCATATGATCAGGATGCTTGGGATAGATTTTATATCTCGAATTGGGGTATTTCGAAATTGAACATGAATCTAGATTGCATGGGATTTTTGGAGCCGAATGCTAATATTCTTGAAGTGGGTTGTAACATTGGAATGCAGCTTGTGTGCCTGCAACGAATGGGCTATATGAATTTGCATGGAATTGAACTTCAAGATTATGCTGTGGAGAAAGCAAGAAAAAACACGATCGGAATAAACGTTATAAAGGGATCTGCGTTTGACTTGCCGTATAAGAATGGCTGGTTTGATATGGTGTGCACAAATGGCGTATTGATACATATCAGCCCAAATGATTACGACAGCATAATTTCTGAGATGTATAGATGTTCCTCAAAGTATATTATGGGTTTTGAGTATTTTTCAGAAAATTTAGAAGAGATTAAGTATCGCGGGAATACGGGGTATCTATGGAAGGCGGATTTTGCGCAAGAATTTATTAAGCGATTTCCGGATTTGAAACTTGTCTACAAACAGCTTTATCCTTACGTCTCCGAGACAGAGGCAGGAAATGTAGATATCGTCTATTTATTGGAGAAGACCAGATGAAATGCCTTGCAATAATTCCAGCGAGGGGTGGCAGTAAACGGATCCGGCGAAAGAACATTCGAGATTTTTTAGGAAAGCCCATTATCTATTATTCGATTCACGCGGCCGTTCAAACCAAGCTCTTTGATGAAATCATGGTCTCAACGGACGATACCGAGATTTCTACCATTGCCAATGATTTCGGAGCCAGTGTTCCATTTTTACGGTCTTCCAAAAATGCAGACGACAAGGCTACTACGGCTTCTGTCATTTTGGAAGTATTAGATGAATACTCTCAACGCGGTTTTTATTTTGATTATGCATGTTGCATTTATGCGACAGCGGCTTTGGTTAAAGAAAGTTCGATCAAGAGCTCATTTGAAATGTTAGTTGAACGGTCGTTTTGTACAGTGTTTCCTGTAGTTGCGTTCGGCAATCCAATATGGCGGTCGTTGATTGTTAAGGATGGAAAGGTGAGCATGAACTGGCCGGAGTATCGAGACACAAGGTCACAAGATCTTCCTAAGTCGTGGTATGATGCAGGTCAATTCTATTGGATAAATGTGCCGGCATTCTTAAAAGATCCCTTTTTGTATAACAATAACAGCGGTGTGATCGAATTAAGTGCGCTTGAAGTCCAAGATATTGACACTTTGGAAGACTGGAGGTTGGCCGAGTATAAGGCAGGTTTGTCATGATGGGAAAAATTGCAATCCGAACAGATGGTAGTCATACTTTAGGTCTTGGCCACATTGTAAGGTGTGTGGCATTAGCGTCAATGCTGAAAGAAGAGTTTGATATTTCCTTTTACTTAAATAGTGCGGAGAAATGGGTGGAGATGGTTGTAGTTCACACGGGCTTTGAAGTAAAAAATATTATAAAAGAGGAATTTTTTTTTAACGAGTTATCGGGAAATGAAATTGTAGTTATTGACGGATACACTTTTGATGAGGAATACCAGGAAAAAATTAAGGTGCTAGGCTGTGCAGTTGTTTACATTGACGACTTTCATGATAAACGGGTCGTGGCAGACCTTATCATAAATCAAGCTCCAGGAATTACAAAGTCTCATTATAACTTTTGTTTTCCGACGACGAAGTTTTTGCTTGGCCTTGACTACGCGCTATTAAGACCTGGCTTTCTTGAAAAAGCAAGATTACAACGGGAGATCTACAAAGTTCAGAATCTTTTAATTTTCTTCGGCGGGTCAGATCCTCTTAATTTAACTTTGTCGGTTTTACAGTCTATCAGTCTTTTTTTTTCAAGGTTACACAAAATCCGAATCATAACGGGTAGGGGGTACATTCATTTGGATGCGTTGAACGATCGGATTGCAGGTCATAATATGATAGAGCACTTTCATGGAATTAATGAGGATCAAATTATTTCCTTGATGGGTGATACTCACCTAGCGATCGTTCCGTCAAGCGGAGTTTTGTTAGAAGCATTGGCATTGAAATGCATAGTTATTGCTGGCTACTATACTCCAAACCAAATGGATTTCTATTATGGATGTTTGAAAAAAGGAGCTATAGTCGGTGTTGAGAACTTCAGTAGTGAAAGGATTCAGCAAGGTATTTCTAATGTTCTGGAAATTTATAAAAATCCGATTAAGGTTAATCTTGTCGACGGATATTCAGGTGAGCGGATCAAAAACGCGTTTTTGGAGCTTTTTTTCGCTAGAAATTTACAAGTTAGGTTGGCAAACAGTGATGACGCGCTCCAATATTTTAACTGGGTAAATGAAAGGGAAGTAAGAGAGAATTCGAAAAATAGTGAGCCGATTGAATGGGACGAGCATAAGAAATGGTTTCTGGAAAAAATTAACTCCGCTAGTAGCAGACTTTATTATTTCTCTATCTCGAATGAAGCAGTCGGACAGGTCAGGTTCGATCTTCACGAGAACGTATGGGTTATTTCGTTTTCATTGGAAGTGAGGTTTAGGGGCCATGGATTAAGTAAGTTGATTATAGAGAAGGCCGTTGATAAACTGAAAGAGCAATTTAATGCGCCTGTTCGCGCTTTTGTCAAAAAATCAAACATTGCATCTTGCAAGGTGTTTGAGCGCTTGGAATACAGGCGATTAAAATACGAGGACGGATATCATTATTTCCTCCCTTAAACATTAGCACAATGAGACCAGATTTTACTATTGGTACTACAACAATCGGCGATAGGCATAAACCCTTTATAATCGCAGAGATGTCTGGCAATCACAATCAATCCCTTGATCGCGCGCTATCAATTGTGGATGCCGCAGCCAGCGCTGGTGCCAACGCTTTAAAGTTACAGACATACACTCCTGAGACCATGACTATACAGGCGACGGGCGGGCTTTTTACCATTTCGGATAAAGAATCTTTGTGGAGCGGACGTAATTTGTTCGATTTGTATAGGGAAGCCTTTACTCCGTGGGAATGGCACGAAGCTATTTTCGATCATGCCAAGAAGCGTGGACTAATTGCGTTCAGTACGCCATTTGACGAATCGGCTGTTGACTTTTTGGAAAGTTTGAATGTACCCTTGTACAAGATAGCTTCCTTTGAGAACACCGATTGGCCCTTATTGATGAAAGTTGCCAGCACTCGCAAACCAGTTATCATTTCAACGGGGGCGGCCACGATTTCAGATATTGATGGAGCCGTTAAGATTTTGCGGGACAATGGGTGTAAAAACCTTGTGTTACTAAAGTGCACAAGCACTTATCCCGCCACTCCGGAGAATACCAATCTGAAGACGATTCCACACCTTGCCGAAATGTTCGATTGTCACGTTGGGTTGTCAGATCATACTATGGGGATTGGTGCGGCTCTAGGCGCTGTCGCATTAGGCGCACGGGTTATAGAAAAGCACTTTACATTGCGGCGAGCTGACGGTGGAGTAGATAGTTCATTCTCGATCGAGCCAGAGGAGTTAAAGGGTCTGGTGGTGGAGGCGGAGCGAGCGTTTTTGGCGTTAGGACAAATATCTTACGGTGTTCAACCAGCAGAACAGAAGAGCCTTCAATTCAAGAGATCCGTGTATGCAGTAAAGGATATTAAAAAGGGTGAACCATATACGAAGGAAAACATTCGGGTTATTAGACCTGGTGATGGTTTAAAACCTATGTATTTTCAGACAATTCTTGGAAAATTTGCGAGCGAGGATATCGGCGCTGGTACGCCACTCACCTGGAAAAATCTTTGATATTAAAAGTACGTGTTCGGGGCGGTC
>JANNPM010000260.1:0-9855 GCA_031400145.1 Chryseolinea sp.
CGCGCGCCGGCTTTGTCGTGTCCAAGGCCGTGGGTAACGCGGTGATCCGTAACAAGGTCCGCCGACGCCTGCGTCACCTGGTCCGGCCCCGCCTCGCCGATCTGCCGGACGGCGCCTTGCTGGTGGTGCGCGCACTGCCTGCGTCGGCCTCGGTGTCCTTCGAGACGCTGGGCCACGTAAAAGGTTGTACCGATTGAATTGTACATGTTCAGGACACCACCGTTTCTATTGGCTTCCTTGTAGCTGATCAGGTAAGCTCCCACACCAGGATATGTGTGCGTAATCGTAAAGGTGGCTGAGGCAACCGTCCCATCAGGATTTAGATCATAACGGACAGTATTCAGAATATCATCGAAAGTCATGACCTCACCATCGCCAAAGTTCAATTCGCCGAGACCAAAGAGTACGTCAGACCTCGTATTTGTATAAACGGTGATGGTGATCGTATAGGTAAGGCTGCTGCAATTCCCTCTGATTGCTGTGATTTCCCCCGCGCGTAAGTGAGTAGCCTGCGCTTGAAATGCGGCGCATAGCAAAAGCAGCAAGAATACCGGGAATGCCATCAGAGATGCATTCCTGCCAATCGAAAAATTCATTATATCGAATACGCTATTGCTCAATGACGCAACAACATATGACCAATTCTTTACCATTCAACTAACACATTCGGGGTGCTCAGGCCGCAATCACGAGTAACCATTCCGGGTGATGAGCACTCAAGCATCGAAGATGCCTGTCATCTATATAAGCCAAATCTTCGTGCCAAAAGTTATCGTCTAACAATCTTCGTCACACAGTCTCAGCCTTCGTCTAGGAGTCGTCTCGGCGGCGCTGGGATCATTTATCATTTGCTTCTTGGCAGAATCTCCTTGTCAGGGACTCTGCGGTCATTGGGATCATTTGTCGTCGATAAATCTAGCCTTCAACCCATCGTCAGGGATCATACAATTGTCACGCTTGCCATACAAAATATAACGACTCCCGGCAATTAAATTATACACGCCGTCGCGAATAAATCTGGGAACCACCTTTAAGGCCCCTAACGCGGACCACGGCCCACGGATATTGCGCGCGATCTTCAACGCGGCATCGCTCCTTTGGTAGGCTACATCATTCTCAACCACCACAATGCTGTGGAGAGCCTCTGGATCGAGGTTGTATTTGATCAATTGAGACTTGCCAAAGGCAGATTGCAGCGATGCAAATTTAAACCTGGCGGCAGGATCACGCTTTATAATAAATTTGACCGCGCCATTGCAGAGATTACAGACGCCATCGAAGAGGACTACCGACATATCTGGTGATTTAATGATTGGTCGGTTATCATGAGCATCGGAACTTTGGAGGATTTAACCGCAACGGCTTCGAAGAATTCATAATTTACAACTTCTGATTCATAATTGCCCTCATAGCTTCAGGTGTACCCAACCCTTGAACTTCCTGGTGTTGTTCTGCGGGTCGACTGAGTCGAATACTACTTCGGCAACATAATAATAGACTCCTGTGGATAAATCTGTGCCGCTGTTGTCTTTGCCATTCCAGTCTATATAGATAGAATTGGTCTCGCTTCCCGTGCGACCGAAGTACTCATAAACTTCCCCACCCCATCGGTTGTACACGGTGAACGTGACGCTTTGCACGAAACGCGCACATTTCATCCGCAGCTCCGCGGGTATGCAACTCCCCTCTTCACCACAGTCGTAACCACGAATGCTGTATGCGCTGAAAAAGTCGTTATAGTCGTCATCGTTTGGCGTGAATACATTGGGCAGCTCGTAATAGGGACAATTGTCAATGCACATCTCTTCACTCAGCTCACCAACGTTACCGGAAACATCCACCGCCGCTACCTTATAACATCGCGCAAAGGATAGCAGGTTGCTGTCAACGTAAAAAGTGTCGCGTACATTTTGTGCGATCAACGTGAACTCTCCGCCTTTGGTGCTTGACGCATACACATTATAACTGCTTACATCGTTTCGGCAGGAGCTATCAACGGCACGGCTCCAGAAGATAATGTTGCTGTAGTTGTCCTTCTGACAGTACTTTTCATAATATTCATTGCAATCTGTATAGTCCAGCGTGCTGCGCAAAGGCGGCTCAAGCTTACAGGGGGGTATCGTATCGCCGGGCTGCGCACAGACGATCTGCGAAAAGTTCTCCAACGGCTGACCTATCGCCGGGTTACCATAGCCTCCCCGTGTCATGATGCGGTAACAGTATGTTTCACTGTCGACCAACGGAGTAGCGTTCCACTGACCCTCATCCACGTACACAAACCCATTCGCTGAGACATCTACACTGTCAATAAGTACAAGGTCGGCCTCCACCGCTCCCTCCGGTCCGCGATAGACTAAATGCTTGTTGGGGAAGGTCTGTATCTGGTTTGACCACGGAACAAAAGCACTCCAGTTAAGCTCTATACGTTTTACTTCAGAGTTGGCATCCACGCGCACCGAGGAGGCTGCTGCCGATGTTCCCAGGAAGCCACCGTCGGATGAATACGCAGCTATACTATAATTGTAAACGTTCTCCAGTGTGTTCAATGCGTCGTCCACAAAAGTTGTGTCCGTAAACTCACCCGGTGGCGATACATTTACCGAGTCCGCACCGCGCGTGTAGCCAACAGCGCGATAGATCTCATAACGGTAAGGCGGTGGGAACTGAACGGGATCGGCATCAAATGGTTGGCGCCAACTGATGCGTATCTGTCCTTCGCTCTGATCGGTTCTGTCAACCGTAACCTGTGTGATGACGGGAACGTCCGCAAGTATCGGACCCACACACGTGTCCACCGAAACATAACTTTCTCCACCACGAGGAAGCGGGAATGTCGCCACCAAACGGTAACAGTATCTTGCCCCAGGCGCCAGCCCATCCCCATTGTTGGTGTCAGTATAAGTGGTAACCGGTGTGCCAGAGGTTTTGATCGGCAGCGTATTGATCAGCTCATAGCCCAGAAATTCAGGCATGCCCGTCTGACAATTATCCGGCTCAAAGGCTGCCCCCTCTACCTTTCGCCATACCTGCATGGTCTCAGCATTCTGACAAAAGTAGGGATCCCACGTAAGGGTGGTAGATCTTGTAGCGAGATCCAGTGCTGCATCTTCCCATGCCGGCGCCGGACCAACCACACGAATGAACCATGTTTTAAAAGTCACCAGCTTGGGGCCATTCTCCGGATTGTCGGTGATCTTGAATACTACCTGATAGGGTTGATCTTTCACGTGAATACATTCCGTTTCCCAATGAAACTTTGTTTCTGCAGGCGAAGGAAGAAAGTCATCAACGTCAGGCACCGGCGTATAGGTAGCAGGTGATTCTGATACCGGAAACTCAAAGATCTCGGAAAACGCTTCAATCTTGACATCATCATTATCAGGGTCGATGCCAAGTATTGTCGCATCCAGCGTGGTGCCCGCGACAACGCAGGTATCTGCCGGAAGGATAAGATCAGGACGCTCATTGTCACATTCATCCACCAGTATCTGCATGTCACGCCGCACATAGCCCACCCGGTAATACACGCCGTTCTTTTTGCGCCACTCAATGATGTGGAAGGCAATGTTATACTCCCCGATGGCGCCGGGAGCATCCCAGGTTATTGTTCCATCGACGGCGTTGATAGAGAACGTCGGAGGGCCATTCCCTGCCTCATTGGCTGTTTCAAAATTAGTATAGAATTTTGAATCGTTTGGATTCCTGTAATTGATTACTTCCGAGTTGCGGTCGCTGAACGGAACAACCAGGCTATAGGAAAGGCTGTCACCATCCGGATCGAATGCACCAGGATTGTGTGTAAACGTAACCCCTGAACACGCCTGGTCTATAGGCGCGACCAGAAGTCTTGGCGTATTGTTACAGCCTAAGAAAGGATCAACGCTTAATTCTGTTTCCAGGTAGAATGTTGTATTGATGGACGCGTCCATGTTAAGAACGCCTTCGTTTCTGTTGGGCTCCCGGTAACTGATGACATAGCGTCCGACGCCCGGGTATGTATGCGTAACTGTAAAAGAGGCCGTCGCGACGCTTCCGTCGGGATTTAAATCGAGACGGATCGTATTTTCTATCTCATCGAAGGTCACGCCCTCGTTGTCTCCAAAGTTCAGCAACTCGCCATCGCCTCCGAACAGGACCGTGGTGTTTCTTGTGTTTGTATAAACCGTGATGGTGATCGTGTAGGTAAGGCTGCTGCAATTTTCCCTTACGGCTGTGATCTCACCTGCGCGCAAATGCGTAGCCCGGGCGTGAAAAGCGGCGAAGAGCAAAAGCAGCGAAGCAATTGCGCATATCCTGAGAAATCCTTTCCTGCCCACCGAAACTTTCATGGTACCAATAACACTGTTCTGGGAATCAGGCCACAATATATGGCCAATCGCTCAACCTTAAATATAATACTTTAAGTAACGTATTCTGACGGGAAATTAGTTTTTCAACGGGAAAAATCTTTTAAAGAGCTTTAAGCTGCAAGCTACAAGCTGCAAGCCCGCGGCTGCTACTGCTCGCGCATCGTTCTGATATTATCCGGCCTTATTAAATGTGGGCACTTTAAAGTCCGTGCTCACAGACTTGCAGCTTGAAGCTTGCAGCTATTATTTTAGCTTGCAGCTTAAACTAGCTGAACCTATGCGCGTAGTTGGGGAAATTCCACACAGTGCATGCAAGATCACTGTCTTTGCCTGGAATAATCGTTACCTGATTAAAATCGAGCAGGGACTTCTGGAGCAGACCTTTAAGTTAAATGAATACGACGTGTCTTCGGAGGAGGAGTTACAAGCCATTGTAGACGAAACTTTTATGCAGGAGACGCTCGCCCGTTTCGATGCAATGAGGTCAAGTCTGCATCAGGCCATACAACGGGCTTAAACTCAACTCTTTTTGCCCTACCAACTGGAATTTGTCTTACTTTTGCACTTTCCATGGAAGTAGCAGAGAAGAAAAATAAGAATAAGCGTTACAAACCAATCCTGGACGGCATACCTGATTGGCCGGTCTATCAGCTAAGCAAAAATCGCGTAGAATTTATTGAGGAGGTCGCTCAGAAAGCCTTCAATGAAATAAAGAAAAACCGCCCGACGACCAGGCAACTACTGGACGAACTGGAGGCGACTGTTTATCGTGAGCAGCAACGGATGAAGCGAAACCGTTGGCGCGTGGACCCTGCTGATGAGCCTCGCTTTTGGGGCCGGATTAAAGAAGCGCTCGTTGCGCTCGCAACAAAAAATTCGGAAGAAAGTTTGGCTAAAGCAGATGACCTTCTTTACCGCATCGTCCATCGTTATTCAAATGAGATTGCCGGGAACTTTAAGGCCAGTTCCTACAGGCTCACGCGCGAGATCGTTAAGTTCTGGTTCGCCAGGTTATTGAACGGCGCACGTGTAAAAAAATTCGGGGCATTCTTCCGCAACCGCTATACCCTCCGTGATAAGATTCAGATCCTGGGGAAAGTAAAGCAGCTAAGGACGCTTGCCAAAGAGGGAACGGTGGTGATGGTTCCCACCCACTTTAGCAATCTTGATTCGATCCTTATTGGATGGATCATCCATTCATTGGGTCTGCCTGCATTCATCTACGGCGCCGGACTAAACCTTTTCAATATCAAGATATTCGCCTACTTCATGAACAGCCTCGGGGCATTCAAGGTAGACCGCCGGAAAAAGAATGTTCCATATCTGGAAACGCTGAAATTTTATTCGATGCTCGCTGTTCAGAAAGGCGCGCACAGTATTTTCTTTCCAGGTGGTACAAGGTCACGTTCAGGAGGCCTGGAGAAGCACCTCAAACTTGGATTGCTAAGTTCCACGATAGAGGCACAGCGCAACCTCTATCTGGAAACCCCGCTGGACGAACCAGTGCGCAAAATTTTTATCGTTCCCGTAACGCTCAATTACCACTTCGTACTGGAGGCACCGGATCTCATTGACGAATACCTTTCGTCGAAGGGACAGGATCGCTACCTCCCTGAACAGGACAAGTACGGAAGCTGGCAATTGATACAATTTCTTTTCAAGTTCTTCACGAAGGGTTCGAATATTTCGGTGTCCATTGGACGCGGCCTCGATGTTATGGGAAATTATGTAGACGATAACGGCCAGAGTCTCGATGCACAAGGAAGGATAATTGATACGCGTGATTACTTCATCTCGCAGGGAGATGTTACCGTCGACAAGCAACGGGAAGATGAATACACACGGATGCTCAGCCACAAGATCGTTGCTGAATATTATCGCATCAACAGAATTTTCGCCAGTCACCTGGTAGCCTTTGTCGCCTTTGAGATGTGGCAGAAGAAGCATCCAAAGCTGGACCTGTTCGGTTTGCTTCGTTTGCCTGAAGAAGATCAGGTCCTGATATACGAAGAGTTCCGCGCGTCATGCAAGCGCGTACGGAAACAAATTTACCATATGAAGTCACAGGGCAAGGTATCGCATGCCACACACCTCAAGGGAAAGATCGACCTTGTGATACGGCATGGCCTGGACAACGTAGGCATATTTCACCTGAAGAGGCCACTGTTGCTGAATAAGGATGGCAACATCATAACCAAAGACTTCAACACCCTTTACTACTACCATAACCGGCTGGCTGGATATGACCTCGAAAAGTTTATCTGATGATAAACCGGTCGGGGTGATCGGCGCGGGAAATTTCGGAAGTGTTGTGGCAAATATGCTGGCGCGCCAACGCGACGTCATACTTCACGCGCGAAACGAAGACACCGTTCAACGTATAAGCGACATGCACGAGCACCGTGGAAACAAAATGAATGCCCGTGTCACGGCTACAACTGACCTCGGGATGCTTGCCGACCAATGTGATGTGATATTCCCGATTGTTCCGTCGGCGCACTTCCGCACATTAATGAAGCAGCTTTCGCCGTACCTCCGCCCCTATCACATTCTCATCCACGGCACGAAGGGATTCGATGTTAATCTGCCAGCCAACCAAACTCTTGACACGGTGCCTACGCTGAATCGAAGCATGGTGAAGACCATAAGCGAGGTGATTCTTGCCGAAACCGTGGCCGTAAGGGTCGGATGCCTTGCCGGACCGAACCTCAGCAAAGAGCTCGCCGACGGACATCCTGCGGCCACAGTGGTAGCCAGCCATTTTAATGAGGTAATCAATATTGGCAAGCGACTACTGCGTGCGGATAACTTCCAGGTCTACGGCAACAATGACATCGTCGGCGTGGAACTCGCGGGCGTCCTGAAAAACATTATTGCGATTGCCGCCGGAGCATTGAGCGGAATGGGATATGGCGAGAATGCCAAGGGCCTGCTGGTCAGCCGTGGCATGGTCGAAATGATCTACCTCGGTCGCGCCCTTGGCGGGAATACCAAGGCGTTCCTCGGCGTGGCGGGCGTAGGAGATCTGGTCACGACGTGTAATAGCTCTTTGAGCCGCAACTTTACAGTAGGCCACCGGTTGGCACGTGGCGAAAAGTTACAAGACATTTTACAGAGCACAGATGAAGTGGCTGAAGGCATCAACACAGTGAAAATAGGAAAGAAATGCGCAGATCATTATAAGGTGCGCGCCCCAATTACAAGCACATTGTATCACGTGCTTTTCGAGGACATGACGGTAAAGAAAGCGCTCGAATACCTCATGCGCTATCCGTTAAACGTCGACATTGATTTTCTGACAGAATAACTAACCGAGGATTTCGCGTACGTTCTCGCGCATCTTCGTCGCAAGATCATCCAAAGGCAGGTCATTAATATCGCCTCCGAAAGGATCCTCAATTTCTTCAGCGATCAGCTCCACGCTCAGCAATACAAAGGATACCAGCAAGACGATGGGTACCGTCATATATCCCGACTGCGTGACAAATCCGAAAGGCAGCGTAATAATGTATATGAAGATAAACTTTTTGACATACATCATATAGGAATAAGGTATGGGTGTATACTTGATCCGTTCACAGGCACCCATCAGATCGATGAAGTCTTTTAACTCTTTGTCAAGATTGATGAGCTGGTCGCCTGTTATCCCTTTCGCAGTATATATGTCGTTGACTCGCCGGTAAAGCAGCAATGCAATGCGGTTAGGCTTATGCTTGTACTTTTTGAGATCATTGATAAACGAGTCGTAGGGAGGGTCAAGCTCTGAGAACTGCACACCCGTACGCAGATTCTCCTTCATCGCGAACACAAAGTTTGGGATCATTTTAGCAAACCATTCGCGATCCTCATGATTTTCCAGGCCGATGCATGCGCTGAGCTTCATAGCAAAGTTGCGTGTGCTGTTCACCATTCCTCCCCAAAGGCGCCTGCCCTCCCACCACCTGTCATAGGCGGTATTGGTCCGGAATACGAGGAACAGACCCAGTACAACCCCAAGCAACTGGTGCATAGCAATGGTTGGCTGAAAGTCAGCCTGATGTAATTTGAAGAAATCCAGGAAAAAGTAGCACAAGATCGTGGAATAGACCGTCATGAACGCCAGGGCCGGCCAAAGTGTTACCAATACCCTTTTGCTGTAGGAATGAAATATCAGGGAGAGCCATTGCTTCGGGTTATAGATGACCATAGCGTGCGATTATCCTGCAATAACCTGAATCACCAAAATATTTGCAACCTCAAACAGCCCGGCACGAAGTGTTTTGATCAATTTCACACTTGAACGGCAGAACGAGGAAAATGGCGCGAACCTGTTGTCGAAAAATTTAATCAACTATCTTTCATCCTAATTGCATCCGATCTATGAAAAGCTTTGGTATCATTCATATTTTTCTCTTGCCACCCCTTCTCCTGACTTATCTATGGACAGGGGCGCAGGATTTTGTGATCACGTCCAGGGGCGACACGGTCCGGGGAGAGATAAAACCCTTGTTATTCGGATCTGACAAAAAAGTCCAGGTTATCGATGCCGCGGAAAAAAAAATGTCGTATGGCATGTTTCAGGTGAAGACATACTCGTATAAAAATGAGCTTTACCAGCCAATAAAGGGTCCTCACGGCTATACCTTTATGAAGCTTGTCAAGCCTGGATATCTTTCTCTATATCATTATCAGTTTCCTAATCAGATGACATTTGATGGAAGTTTTCTCATGCGGAAAGATGGTAAGAGTATCGATGTTCCAAACATTGGTTTTAAGAAGGTAATGAAGAATTTCCTTGCGGACTGCCCGACCGTCGTTGACCGCATTGACAATGGTGAGCTTTCAAAGAAAGATCTGAACACAATTATCGACCGATACAATGCATGTATTCAGGGAAAGACCGACCGGCACGAGCAGGTTGTGGCACAGAAGGCGGTACAAAAAAGAGTTATCAGCGCATGGGATGTATTGGAGACCAAGGTCAAGGATGAGTCAGAGTTCGAAGGAAAGGCCAGCTCGCTGGAGATGATTCAAGAGATCAAGAATAAAATCGCGAAGTCGGAGAAGATCCCAAATTTTCTTATTGAGGCGTTGAAGAATTCCTTAACGCGTGAAACGTTAAAGGCCGCTTTGGAGGACGCGTTGAAAGAGATTAAGTGAACTTCTGTTTTACGCCGTTGATGGTTGAGATGATTTCTGAACGATTCCTGTAAAGGACGTAGGCACTGCATGCCGACACGATAACAGCAAGTATAAAAAGATATCCGCCGTCGCCGCGCACTTCGATACCGAGCAAAGTAAGGTGCATGCCAATCGCTCCCACCATCAATCCGAGGGCAAGCGCCGCGCCTAGCCAGGCAGTGGCGTTTACGAGCAACAGGACAGAAGCTATCAGCTCAAATATTCCGATACCGAACCTTCCCCAAGGCTCAATTCCAACTTGCGTGAAGATATACACAGATTCTTCCGATGCAGTGAACTTAAAGAAGAGCGTTTGCAGCAGGATCAACGCGGCGACTATGCGCGC